>CAZWVK010000006.1:0-18342 GCA_964636785.1 uncultured Pseudobdellovibrionaceae bacterium
TATGACACGAAGAGACTAGATTTTCAAATGGTCCGATTTATCGGGGGAAGGTCAAGGTTTGATCATTCTTAGCAGTCTACACCTATTTAGCGTCGACAATGATGCCAATTATATGGTTTTGTTCTGGTCCCTCAGGGCCTCTTATGTCGTTTATTCCTTTCTTTTCATTCTGCTTTTTACAGTTAAGCTTAATTGGACGGAGAAGAATTTTATAAATTTATTGATTCTGACTTTCGCGGTTCACTCGGTGCTTGCGTGGCTAGGATTCTTTTTTCCATCATTCCATCGGTTCTATTTTGATATCCAGCATTTGAGCCCCATAGCTCAAAATGTTGTTTCCACATTTAATTTTAATGAGAGACTTCCCGTTTTCGGAATGGTCTTTTTTGGTTCTGGAGTGCTCTATGCGATTTGCCAGATCTTGGTGGCTTATAAAATTTCTCTCAGCCCCAAATCATTAGGCCTTGGACTTCTTTTATTTTATCTTGCTTTTACCGGAGTATCCATCGCAAGAGTGGCAATCATTGGATTTCCGTTCGTGATTCTGGTGCTTGCTCTTCAATCCGAACGATTAAAGGCCATGAGAACCACCTTTTTTGGATTGATTGCATTTTCAGCCCTTGCAGTTCCTCTTAGCAGAACACCTCATCTTGAGCCATTGACCCATTTCTTACTAGAGCCAATTCGAAATATTCAACGTTCAGGAAAGTTCACCACCCGATCCATTGAAGAAGCTGTGGCTTCAGCCGAGCGCACAGTGGATAGTATGCAACAAGGTCACGTCCAAAGGAATACAGAAAAAACTCACCTTGAAACAGCAAGTCCAGAGAATCCACTCTGGTTTGGATCGGGACGATTGTTTGCGATCGACCGGCTGCTCTATTATCAAGCGACCGATGTCGGATTCATTCGACTTCTCCTTTTTGGCGGTGTCGTTTATACGTTGCTCTTTTTCTTACCAACGGCTGTTATCCTTCTGCTGACTGCAAGGCAGAACGGAATGACTAGACCGTTCTTTATTCTCCTTAGTGTCTTTGCAGTACAGCTGATATCGAACCTCAAAGGTGTAATGGAACTGACGTCAGTCATGATCTTTTTATTTCTAGTCTTTCTCGCTCAACAGCAAAGACTACTTGAAAAATAGCGGGAGCACATTATTCTGACAGGGTGACGCTGATTTTAGGAAAATACGGCCAGTTGGCTCAAGCACTTAGAGAAAGAAAGAGCGATCTCGTCGCTCTTGATCGTCACGAAGCACCCTTTACAGATCCCGGCCATCTTATCCAGAGCCTTAACGATCTAAAGCCAAAGACGATTATTAATGCTGCGGCTTACACTGCAGTGGATAAGGCCGAAAGTGAGAAGGAACTGGCTTTGCAAATCAACGCCAAAGCGGTAGGAGATATCGCAAATTGGTGCAGCCGAAATCACGCCACACTGATTCACTTCTCAACAGACTATGTATTTAGTGGTGAGGGCCGCCAGCCATGGACCGAAACAGATCAGCCTGACCCAGTTAATTGGTACGGTTACACAAAGTGGGAAGGCGAAAAACTGATCCGTCAATCGGGCTGCAGCCATTACAATTTCAGAGTGTCATGGCTTTATAGCCCGTGGGGCTCAAATTTCGTAAAAACCATTGAAAAGCTCGCACAGGAGCGCAGTGAATTGAAGGTGGTATCCGATCAGTGGGGAGCTCCGACTGACGCGCGAGAAGTGGCAAAAACTATTATTAATTTATTGGACCAGCTTAGTTCAAAAGAGGTGAAACCCGAATATGGGACCTATCATCTTCGCTATGAACCCTATACCAATTGGTATGATTTTGCGCTGAAGGTCGTCGAAAACGCAAAAGTAAAAGGGCTCCCCCTTAAGGTTGAAAAAATTCACCCTATCTCCACCGAGGAATTTCCCACACCGGCTGTGCGACCAAAAAATTCGCGGCTTGGAACCAATTTTCCCGGATTATTTGAATGAATAAAATCCGCGTACTGTTTTTATCCTATGGAGAAGATCCATTTCATAATCCCATGTTGAAAAATCAGTTTTTCGCATTAGCCGAAGGCATGAACTCTCAAGTCTTTCAAGTTTGGGTTTTAAGTTTTGTTGCATTTTCTAGAACTCGAGTATTCAGAAGGAAAAAGTGGATTCAGTCTGCACAAAACACCAGAGCACAGTTTAAAAGCAGAGGCATAGAGTTTGATTTTTATATGATCCCTGGACTTGCTAATTGGCTCTACTCTTCATGCTTTCAGTTTTTTGCTTTTCATAATCCAATCAACTATTTTCAACTCTATCGTTTTCTAAGGAAAAATCAGATTCAGTACATATACTGTAGAAGCTACCATAGTGCATTTGCAGCCCTGTCCATAAGAGCGCTCTTAAATTCCTCTGTCCAAATTCAGTTTGACCCACGAAGCTTATTTGTCGAAGAGGGAGTTTTTTTAAGAAAAATAAAGGGATTGAGCTTCCGGCTCTGGAGTTCAGTTGAAAATGTGATTTATAGAAAATCGAATTGGGTGAGTTTTGTTTCCCAACCTTTTAAAGAAATGCAGACTAAGAAGTTCCAGATTTCAAACTCCGCAGTCATTTATACACACGCTCCGGTCGAAAAATTCCATCAAAAACCTTTGGCTCCTAAGGGAAAGATCAGAATATGTTATGTTGGACAACTGGAAAAGAAAGGATGGCATGATCCTGAAAAAGTCTTCGATCTTGTGCACGCTCTCCAATCCCAACTTGAAGTTTCACTAACGATCGTTACTCACTCGTCGCATGATGCACTCACAAACAAGGCAAAACTCTATGGGATCAAAGACATAGAAATTAAGGCGGCAAAAAATATAGACCAAATTACAACTATCCTTAAAGACATGCATTTCGGAATACTCTGCTACAAAGAATTAGACTCTGATACTGAGCGAAAGCTTGCGAAGACGGTTGTCGCTTCGAAGTCCGGAGAGTATTTAGCCGCAGGGCTTCCCATGATCTGTTATCATGAGCTTCGCGGAATTGCTGAACTCATCGAAGAACATAAGCTTGGTGTGACATATGATTTCGGTAAAGAACAGGACGTCGTAAAGGATATACAAAGAATCATTGAGGACTTTGATGCGATATCCGAGCGGTGTAAAAGAATTGCAAATGAGAAGTTTAGTCTACGAAATAATCAGAAAATCATTGAAAAAAAGATTATAGAGCTATGTGCGCAATCACAGGATTAATTTCCAAAAGATCAATTGATCAAGAATTGTTCAAGACCATGAACAATCTTGCACGCCATAGGGGACCAGATGGTGAAGGTTACTTCTTTGTGAACGGAGTGGCGCTTGGTCATCGACGTTTGGCTATTCTTGATCTGAGTGATGCTGGAGAGCAGCCTATGGAAAGAAGTGGCCTTCAGATCACTTTTAATGGTGAAATCTATAACTATAAAGAGCTTCGTATTGAACTTGAGAAAGTCGGACATAAGTTCCACTCAGACACAGACACTGAGATTCTTCTCGCATCTTACCAAGAGTGGGGAAAAGATTGTGTTAAACGATTCAACGGTATGTGGGCCTTTGCAATCTATGATCCAAGAACAAAGGAGCTTTTTTGTTCAAGAGATCGCTTCGGAATCAAACCGTTTTACTACTTCAAGTCCGACAATGTGTTTGTGTTTGGTTCAGAGATCAAACAAATCCTGACATTCCCTGAAGTTAAAAGGAAAGTTAATCCCAGGGCCGTTTCAAAGTATTTAATATCATCCATTGTGGATGATACGGATGAAACTTTCTTTGAAGGCATCTTCAAATTAACTCCTGGTCATAATCTTTCAATTCATATAGAGACCCTCAGATTAGAGTTTCAAAAGTATTATGAGTTGGATCAATCTAACACTCATTACGAACCGAAAGATTTAAGAGAAGTCCTTGAAGATGCGGTCCGAATCCGGATGAGATCCGATGTGCCCGTGGGCTCATGTTTGAGCGGTGGCTTGGACAGCTCACTTATTGTAAGTTTGGCAAGTCGTATGAATCCTAGGGGCCACTTTCATACTTTCACTTCAATTCCCTATGACAGAAAATTTGATGAAAGTGATTATGTTCGAAAGCTCGAAAAAGATTTGCCGATACAGGCCAATTACATAACTCCAAGCCCTGCTGACTTAGAAAGTACTTTTGAAGATGTAATCCGAACACAAGAGGAGCCTTTCCTCTCCCCTTCTATTTTCATGCAATATTTTGTCATGAAAAGAGCGCATGAAACGGGCGCAAAGGTGCTATTGGATGGACAAGGCGCCGATGAAATCTTTCTTGGTTACGAAAAGTATTTCTCTAGTCTCGTATACCAAATGCGCTGGTCCAACCCATTAAAGGCTCTGAGAATTTCAAGCGACCTTTTAAAAAACAATGAAAATGTATCGTTACCATTCCTTTTCAAAAACATGGTGAAATCAGCTTTCCCACAATTGCTTTCGCCGCGAGCTAAAGAAATGAAGCAGGTATTAAGGCCTGAGTTCCAAGTCGATGAAACATATAAGATACTCAACCGCTCATCCAAAAGAGCCCATGAGTTTAGATTGGCGGATATTTTAAGATTCAATCTGCCAGGTTTATTGAGATATGAAGACAGAAATTCTATGCGTTTTGGAATCGAAACTCGCCTTCCCTACTTAGATTACCGCGTAGTAGATATTGCGCTGAAGTGGCCAATGGAAGATTTGCTTAAGGATGGCCTGGGGAAGGCTCCATTAAGATCAGAATTTGGAGATGTGCTTCCTGACTACATTGCAAAGAGAAGGTCGAAATATAATTTTAATGGGCCGATGAATCTAAGATTTCGCTCAAGCGAACTTGAAGAGCGAAATGAAAGATATCAGTTTTACTTTCTCAATTCGAAAAACCAGAATCATGCTAGTAATTCGCATCAGTGGAAGAAGGAATGTATTGGATTCTGGTTATCAAAATGTGGAGGTGTCTAGGTATCAGTGGCCCAACCTCAATTGTTTTTGCTCAGAATTTGATCAACATTTCAGAGATGTAACACTATAGCTGACCTAACCTCCTGTCGCTCAAAATGAACACCTACTTCAAAATTTGGAAAAGAAAGTAGCATTAGGCAATAATGAGAGTGACCTTCCCCCGATAAATCGGACCATTTGAAAATCTAGTCTCTTCGTGTCATAAGCCACAGAATTTTTGGCGTAAGACTAAAGTTAAAGGATGAGAAACAAAATGTCCTGTTGGTATCTTCCAAAATTCGATTCGAGGAAAATATCATAAAATTTATCAAACAAGCTGCAAAATGTGACGACTTTACCTATATCGTCTTATCATGCTTAGAATTGACCGACGAAATCGAGACGACCTTTAATAATGACTCCATTCCTCTTTAGAAAAACCTTCAGTTTGTGGGCGACTGCTAGAAACAGGTTCGAGGTAACAAAGATTAGCCTCTTTAAAGCATAGTTAATTGCGAACCATGCGATTCAGACAATGTCACCTAATTTGCTGACTCATCTGGATGCTTAGCATCAATAGTGATTGGGGCCCCAAAGGTCTCTGATTGATGTTCAGCTAGATTGTAATCTAAAAACCTGTATGTTAATTATTAGCACCAGAGTTAAGTACAGATGGAAGAAATTTTTGCTTTGTTTCAAGGATATATGTGAATCCCTATTTGCTCGCGATTAGATACCGTCACGTATTGTGGAAGACCACATTTACCGAGATTAAATCCAAGTACGCGGGTTCGGCACTAGGGCTTGCATGGGCGGCAGTCCTGCCAATCGTATTTCTCGTCGTTTATGCTGGGGTATTTATTTTTATTTACAATGTAAAGTTTCAATTGTTCTCTACGAACGAATATGTCTTGCTTATATTCTGTGGACTGATTCCCTTTCTTGGATTTTCAGAGTCTATTAATTTTGGCACTGCCTCAGTCGTAGCAAATTCAAGCCTGATCAAGAATACGCTTTTCCCACCAGAAGTTCTCGTCGTTAAAAATGTGATTGCGTCTCAAGTCACACAAGGCATTGGATTCCTGCTCTTGTTCATGGGTGCCGCATTGATCGGTACGCTCTCTTGGTGGGCGCTCTTTGCCATACCCTTATGGATATTGCAGATCCTCTTTACTCTCGGACTTGTGTGGTTTCTTTCTAGTTTAACTGTTTTTGTACGAGACACACAGTACATGGTTAACATTGCGATTCTTCTTCTAATGATGGCAAGTCCCATAGCATATACATCAGATATGATTCCACCCCGACTTCAGCCAGTCATGAAAATCAATCCTCTATATTTCTTCATTGAATCCTACAGGGATGTTATTATTCACCATCGACAACCTCGATTTCTGATTGAAATCTGTCTTCTGTCCTTTGGATCGCTTCATTTAGGACACTGGTTTTTCAATAAATTAAAGAAGGTATTTGCTGAAAATGTCTGAGTTCGCTGTACGGGTGGAAAACTTAGGAAAAATGTATAGAATCTTTACTTCTCCACGACGAAAGCTCGCTGAAGTTCTTGGTCTGGGATTCTTGATCGGACAAACTCCCGGGTTTTGGGCCCTACGCAATTTAAACTTCGAAGCTAAAAAAGGGGAAAGAATCGGTATCGTAGGACGGAACGGAGCTGGTAAGTCGACCTTTCTCAAAATAATATCGTCAAATCTTACTCCTACTGAAGGTAAGGTAACGGTTCATGGGGAAGTGCAAGCCCTTATGACGCTCGGAACAGGTTTCCACCCTGAATTCACTGGAAGAGAGAATATTAGAGCAGCCTTGGCACTTCGCGGCCTCTCGAATAGGGAGTGTCTCGTAAAGGAAGAGGAAATCATCGATTTCATAGAACTGGATGAATTCATCGACCAGCCAGTTAGAGTTTATTCTGCCGGTATGCATGCTCGACTTTCATTCGCAGTTGCGACTTCGGTGGTACCTGAAGTGTTAATTATTGATGAAGTTCTGGGAGCAGGAGATGCCGCATTCGCCGCCAAATGCAATGAAAGAATGAAGGACCTTACAGAACGATCTGGGGCCACTGTTCTTTTAGTATCACATAGTATGGACAGCATACTTCAAATTTGTAATCGTGCGGTAATCTTTGAGAAAGGTGCGATTGTGGCCGATGCAGATCCGCTAACTATTGCAAAAATTTATGATACGAAAACAAGGCATGAGCTAGAGATATCATTGAGGGCAAAGGAAAGAAGCCTTAGCCGCTCAGATACCCAGCTACTGGAGTGTAGAGAAGGAGAGAGGTCTTTACTGTTTCGCTTCAAGACACGAAATGCACATCCAAAATTCAGGCATAAAATGCGATCTGCTCAACTCTTCTTCGATCATGACAGAAAAGATATTCAAAGATTAGATTTTGGTGCAGCTCCTGGTAGTGGGCGCGATCTTAAGTCTAGAGTATTATGCGCAAAAGGCACAATGGATTGGGGAAAATCGTCGACGGATAATAAAGGCACTTTCCGCTATTACGAAAACACACAAAGTCTATACAAACATGCAGCTTTCCAAATAATTACAGCGGAAAGCGACTCACTACCTAAGGGGATCACAGTCGAGGCAGAAATCAGAGGGCAGGAGGAAGTTTCGCTTGATATTTGGAATGGAACAAGTTTCCAACAGCTTGGCGTCATGACAACTAACGGACAGCATAGCTTTACTATTCCTTCTGACATTTTTAGTCCTGAGAAAACTAAATTTGGACCTACTAAAGATTTTTCGCATTATGGAGATTTTAAGGTGGAAATCTCTGGAGTAGAATTATTGAATTCATCTAAAGTCAGTCAGAGAATTTTTGAAATTGGAGAGTCTTTAGAGTTTGAAATTGCCCTAGAGTCTAAAGCCAAGCCAAGAAGGTTTTCGATTGTCGCCAGCATCCTCAGAGCCAATGGGGTACCCGCAACGCAAGTTTTCTGCGAAAGCGATGATATTGGATTTCAGTGGAATAGCAGTGGTCCAACTAATATCACTCTTAAGCTAAGTCCCCTTCGTCTTGGAGCTGGAGATTATATGGCGAGCATTGGTATCTTTAGCCATTATGACCTGCGAAGTGAGGCAGAAAATCATGCATATTGCGTGCTCGATAGAGCTGTATTCTTCAAAGTTCAACAGCCATTTGGAATAAAAAAGGATCTCGGGGGCTTTGCGCACGAAACAACTTGGGCCCACGGAGGCACCTTCTTTAAATATGATGCATGCTCGCATTTCGAGACCAAGTTAGATATGGAGAAGCAAACTGAGGGCGACATCAGTGGCTAAACCGAGTTTTGCTATCATAGGACTTTATAATAGCGAATATACCGCAGGTCTCCTCTCTACCCTAACTGATCATGATCTGCGGCCTGAGTATGTGATCATTGAGGACAAAAGCGCCCTGAATATCTCGAACTCAAAGTATGCATATTCTGTTAAATCGAAATTCTCCCCGACACTTGATGGAAAATGGGACATCCATCAGTGTGCGAATTCAGTAATTGCATTTTCGCTCGCGCAGGACATTCCATATTTTGCGGTCGAAGACCAAAACTCTGATTTCTGCGCATCCTTACTCTCCTCATTTCCTGTTGACTATTTGGTCATCTCTGAGGGACCGATTTTCAAGGGAAAAATTTTGTACCGTCCGCGCATTGGTGTCTTGAATGTACACGCTGCCCAATTACCAAAATATAGAGGAAACTGGACGACTTTCATTTCTGCCTACAATGATGATGAACCGACAGTAACTGCATATATAGTTACACCTTGGGTCGATCAGGGACCAATTATCGCGACCCAGGCTTTTAAGGTGCCCTTAAACTGCACGCTGGGCAAACTCACGTCGATAGCAACCGCAAATTGCTTTTCACTTTTGTGCCGAATTTTATCTCAAGACATACCGCCAAAAGTTAGACTTCAGCAGATCTGGGAAGGCAACGTCTATAAAGGTCGAAAACGACAGACTGGTAGTCTCGATCCATCTTTCCCAGATGAATTTCAGAAGAAGCTATCCCAGAAACTTAGCACAGGATGGAACACTTACGTTGATTGAAGAACTTAATTCTATTGAAGTAATAACTCCGAAGCCGTGTACATCTACGGAGCGCCGATTCTGGAAAATCGTTTGCCGCTATATCGGGCTACAACCGCTTTTTTTAACGCATGACTCAAATAAGATAATTCTGAGATTAGGTTTCCGGGAAATTCTATGCGAGAGAAACCCTTCGGACAGAAAGATCGGAGTCTTAGGTGTAGATATATTCAACAAAAAATATTCACTTTTATGTCAGGGAGATCCCTCGTTCCAAGCAGTTGGAAACTCAGTTCAATTCGCAGGGGACATTTGGGCTCCATTAATACATATTGTAAATTTAGAATATGAGTCAGAAATAATCGATCGAGACCACTATGGTCTAGTAATGCCGACTGCTCTTTCTAAAATTTACGGCATACAGCGCGACGACCTTTCGACTGACTTTCTTAAAAATGCAATTGGAATGGTTATTTCGTTCTTGAAAATCGAAAAATCTATTTTCCGATCCGTAAAACAGCCTTTCGTTGCTCTGACGTTCGATTTAGATGGATATTATCCAGGTCAAATAGAAAGAGCCCTCGATTTACTCGATCAATACGAAATATCCGAAGCCACTTTCATGATAATGGCCCCCAACCCTAAGTATGTGACAGCATTAGACCCTCAATATAGTCTCAAAGAAGATGAGATTAAAAAATTGTTCTCTAGTCGTCACGAGATCGGACTCCACACGAGCTACTCTGCATATGACAAAATTGATCGACTCATTGAAGAAAAAATGCGCCTCGAAGACGCTGCTGGCAGAAGTATTATCGGGGCTCGTAATCATTATTTCAAATTTGCGAAAACCCTCACCTGGACAAATCAAATTGCTGCAGGCTTTACTTACGATGCTACGATCGGATTCCCCGATTCGCCTGGGTTTAGGTCCGGAACCTCACTCCCAATCCCATTCCCGCATCCGGACGATCACAGTAAGTCCCTTTGGACAATTTGCACAGGTATTTTAGATCAACACCTATTCACTGATTTACAAAATTCTGAGTGCTGGAAAGATTTAGCACGGGACCAGATTCGACGTCTCGAAGAACAGGAACCCGGTCCTGGCGTATTCTGCATCGACTGGCATATTCACGCCCTCGAACACCCCTCTTTTCCGAACCACAAAATTGCACTTGAATACCTAATTAAAGAGTTTCTCATCAGAGGTTTTAAAGTTGGGTCCATTCAAGACGCTCTCGACTCGAATATTAGCAAATATGGACCCTTTAACCTTAGCTACCTTCCCAAAATTTCAGAAGGTGAATCGAAGATAACCGTCGACGAAAATGAGATAAATAGTTATATCGAAGCTTTTCATGGATTTACCAATAGTGCAGAATACATAGATAACTCCATTGACTCTTTTACCTCATCTCTTCCAATTGACGCTTATACGATTCTAGAAATTGGGCCCGGCCACGGCCATTTCACTCGGCGAATCCCTCCTGACCGCGAAGTCATTTGTATGGATCTAGATATTCGATTAATGGAGAGCATTTCCAAAAAAAGGATAGTGGGAGATATTTGCAATATCCCATTTAGAGATGAACAAAAATTTGATTTAATAATGGCCTGTGATGTGATTGAACACCTCTCCGATACTCAGCTAAGTAAATCCGTCACAGAACTGAAAAGATTATCGTCTAAATATGTCTATTTACAGGCTCCTTTCGAGGAGAAGCTTCTCGCTGGATATTTAAAATGTGGAGAGTGCGGAGAAGTCTGGAACAGAAATCACCACAAACAGTCATTTAGATTAACGAAACTGATGAACCTATTAATTCCGGAATTTATACCATTTAAAGTGAACTTTACTGGGACAGTGGAACAAGTTGAAATCCATTCTGAAACTTTCTATCGCCAGCTCTTTAACTCATCCGAAGAATATAATCTCGGGCCGGATATTCCTTGTGGCAATTGCGGCCATATAATTAAGAATATAAATGACCAGGCCCTAAAATCTTACTACAATAATCTTCATTCTAAATTCGATCAAAATTTGTCAGAGAACCTCCCTCTCTATTCTGAAGTAGGTGTCTGGTTCATAAGAAAAGAGTATTCCAGTAAAAGCATCAGTGACGGCTCCAATTGTCAGTTTGCTTCACCCAACCAGAACCGGTTTACCATGCAAATATGTGCTAGAAATGAAATAGAAGCCACCAAGCCAGTTATGTTTCGAGATCACTATTTTCAGTTTGGTCAAGCCACTTATTTAAACGTAACAAATGCCTACATGAAAAAGACGGATGACTGGATTGTTCTCTTCCCTTCATCTTACAGTGAATCCGCAAACTTCAATCTTTGCTTTGCCAATTCGATAAGTAAATGCTGCGAACTTCAATTTAAAGGTATATCCGAAAGGGAAGCTCTTATTGATATAAGTTTTATCGCATCCGATTTGACCCTCACCTATCTCGGAAGGCTTGATGTTTCCGGGAATTTTAAAGTTAACTTCACGCTTCCCACTCCGATCGCAGGAAGAAAGGCTTCATTCCACTTTTCCGTGCAGTCAAAGGGCATGATTAAATTTAAGAGCTTTCGGCTTTTTGACAGTTTTCATTCTCTAAACAATAACGAGATCATGACAATTTCAAATGGAACTTCCCATCATAGACATCTCGAGATGATCAAAAATAACATTACTTATCGGTGGTTCATTCCAGCACAGAGTGATGTCAGCTGGTCGGTTTCACCCGAAGCTTGGCTGACAAGGAAGCTGGATGCATCAGGCCGTAGTGAGAATAATTCAATGGAGGTCAATCTTATGACTGATAGTCAGCGCCACCAGGCTTTGCAAATTTTGGAACTCGAAGAAAAGATAGTAAGGCTCCAAACACTTCTGGAGGTCAGCGAAGCAAAAAAATCGAAGCTTGAGTACTTAATTGCCAATTTAGAGGAGCAAAATCGAATCGCTGAAATTATGGTTCCCAAATCAATGCTTGGGTTACGGTGGTACCTAAGATCTCTAATAATCTTCACAATAGAAAGATTAAGAAGAGTGGCTGTTTCACACCCGCTACTTAAAGATGCCTTGATTTCTCTTGGCATTAAATCACTTTTCTTAAAAGCTAAAAGGAAGGGATTGATTTGAATGCCTGGATATTGACTCACGATAATATCATCGATCATCGGATTTTTTTCTTTCCGAAGGTATTAAAAAAGCTAGGATTCGAAATAGCAATTTTCGGGGGTTTCGCTGATGTGTCTACTATTGTATGCGATAGCCACGAAATAATTCGTCCTGAGAGCCGAACTACATTAACCAAAGATCATATTACCCAGTCAGAATCACTTTACCGTGATATACCCTATTTTGAGGCATTGAGACTCCAGAAATTTGCTCTTAAGTTGAGCCTTTCACACCAAGTGTTTCCAAATACTCGAGACGCGCTTGTTGAGGCTGGTTTCAAGCTTACTCCAGGTATAAATATTGAATTTGCAAAATCGCAGAATGTAATGACCTATTCAGTATTTGGAACTAATGGCTTCTCAAGATATGAGTTTTCCACCAACAGCTGGATAATTACTCAAAGGAATATATTTTTAAGTTTTTCAGCAGAAGAGATTAGAAATTTTCATCTTCAAGAATGGGACACGTTTATTGATAAAATTTATGACTTTACACCAATCTTTCAATCATGCCAGAGCATGGCCCAAAGAAGAGCACCGGACTTAATTTATGTAGCCGATCTACCATGTTTACCATTAGCATTTCAGATAAAAAAAGAATTTGGTTCAAAACTAATCGTAGATTGCCATGAATGGTGGATGCAGCAATCAAATATTTGGGAACCCATAGAAAAGAGGAAGATCGCTTTAATTGATAACTTTGAACGCCGGCTTTATCCTCTTTGCGATGCGAGACTTACTGTGGGTGTGAAGCTTTCTCAATCAATGAGTGATTACTTCGGAGTTGGTTTTGAAACAATCTACACCTGTCCGGCGACGAACGAAGTTCGAAAACCTCTCGAATCTAGGCGGAAATATTGGAAAAATAGATTTAATTTTTCTAAGACATGTAGAACTGTAATCTTTCAGGGTAGCTTAACTACACATAGAAATCTAGATAACCTTGCGCGTGCAACGGCTTATTTACCAGATAATATCAAGTTGGTTGTGGTTGGCGACGGACCGTATCGCGATGAATTTTATAAAATCCTAAAAAGCGAAGGAAATCCTGATGCTGTATCATTTACTGGCTGGGTTTCACAGAAGGAACTAGCTGAACTAACCTCTCACGCCGACCTCGGAATTCTTCCTTATGTAAGCGAAAACGATTACTATTCGCGAAGCACTCCAAACAAACTGCTTGAATATATTAATGCGGAATTACCTTTTATCTTTGATCCCAGTTTAATCGAAATTAATTTTCTCAATTCAAAGTTTAATATGGCAATTCCAGCTGATTGTCGCGATCCTCGAAGCCTAGCGACATCTATGCACACCTATTCTTCAGATGATATGTTCTTAAATGAACTTCAAAAAAACGCCACCGGAGCTAAAGCGCACTTAGGTGAAGAAATGCAATCCGACAAATTTAAATCAATTATAGGAACCATATTAAATGAATAGAGCTAAGATTGCCATTCATCAACCAAACTATATCCCCTGGGGGGGGTACTTCTATAAGATACTGGTTAGTGACAAATTCGTCATTTTGGATAATGTTCAATATACAAAGAATAGTTTCATCAATAGAAATAGAATAAAAGGTTCAAATGGCGAGCCACTTTGGTTAACTATTCCTGTATCTGGAAATTTAGTCTCAAAAATTTCCGAAGTGAAAGTTGCGCAAAAAAATTGGGCACAAAAACATATTAAGACACTCTCGTTGCTTTATTCGAAAGCAGAATATTTCTCGCCTTATTTCGATGAGTTCTCGAAATGTATCTCTCATAACAATGATTCTATTATGGAAATTAACCTAAGCGTAATTCGTCTGATCACTCGTTGGCTAAACTGTAAAACCGAAATAGTCCTAGCATCCTCTCTGGAAATTGACCAAAGCTTAACGGGAGATTCTCGTTTAGTCGAAATTATTCGCTTCTTGAATGGAGGAGTATATATTTCGGGAAAAGGTGGCGCAAATTATCAAAACCCAGAAACATTTAAACACAGTAATATTGAGCTTAAATATACTTCGTACTCACCCGTAGCGTATAACCAAATTCGCCCTCCATTCATTGGCGGACTTTCAATTCTCGACACCATATTTAACTGCGGTCCGGAGACGAAAAGTCTGCTCCTTAAAGGAGGGAGAGAGAATGACTGACGAAGCTTATCGGATCAATGCATCCGCACACCTTCGGGCAGTTATATTTACAACTGATATTTCTTTTACAGGTCTTTTGGAAATTTTAAGAAATAGGCCTCTCACTGAGGTTCTCGCTATTGTTGTTCCTCGAAATCGTCGAAATGCTGCAAAAATTGAAAAAATCATTCATTTTTGTACTAGCAGGTCTTTTCTCGTTCTAGAGCAACCCTATTCATCAAATATCGAAGCTTTCAATGGTGAGCTAAAAAAACTCAACCCGAATATCGGAGTCTCTTGGAGTTACTCCCAAATACTTCCCTCTTCGACGCTAAAAATCTTTGAATATGGTATCTGGAATATGCATGGAGGCAAAATACCTGAATATCGTGGGGCAAATGTCTTACAATGGGCAATTGCACAAGGCGAGCGCCAGATTTTTGCAACATGGCATTTAATGGCTCCTGAGGTAGATGCTGGTCCGGTTCTTAGCTCGACATCAATCGAAATTCATCCTCTTGAATCTGCACTCTCGGTCAGGTCCAGACTTTTCTCAGAGGGCATAGCGAGCTTCGAAAAAATCTTTAAAGACCTCGATAGAGGTATTTTGATTAAAGATTTTCAAGGCGCCTCTTCACCCCCTTACAGACCAAGAAAATACCAAGATGGGCAGATCAACAAAGAGTTTACGAAAGTTCAAGTATTGAACCTGCTCCGTGCGCAATGCGCGCCGTGGCCAGCACCCTTTATCCAAACCCCTGAAGGCGCTCTGCCAGTGGTTGGCATCAAAGGTGTTTTTGACGGAGGCTTTGACTTTAATAAAACTAAATGTCTAACCTTTCAATTCGCAGATGGAAATCTTGAGTTGATAATTGGCAATGAAGCCACCTACTTAGAAGCGGGCGAGAAATGAGCAGACTAAATAAAATCGTAACTGTGGTAGGCAATCGACCTCAATTTATCAAGATGGCGCCGCTAACAAAGAAACTTCGTGATCTTGGGGTCAGGGAAACGATCATTCATACTGGCCAACATTATGATGAAAGCATGAATAATATCTTTTTCAAGGAAATGGAAATCCCTAAGCCTGATATTCAGTTAGAGTGTCGATTTTCGCTACAT
Source organism: uncultured Pseudobdellovibrionaceae bacterium (assembly GCA_964636785.1). GTDB lineage: Bacteria > Bdellovibrionota > Bdellovibrionia > Bdellovibrionales > UBA1609 > UBA6776. Next base: position 15,424 of record CAZWVK010000006.1, read on the forward strand.
GGCGAGATGACTGCGTTTCTTTTAGAGAAGCTTGAGAAAACATTTATTGAGCTAAAACCCGACTACCTATTCGTCTACGGAGATACTAATAGCACCCTGGCTGCAAGTTTAGCTGCAGTTAAATTACATATTCCTATTGCACATATTGAATCCGGCCCGAGAATTTATGATTTAAAGACTCCAGAGGAAATGAACCGGATAGTAGCTGATCATTCTGCGGCACTTCGATTCTGTCCAGACTTAGACTCAGTCAAAAATTTAGCAAAAGAGAATATTACGGATGGCGTCTACCTGGTAGGAGATCTAATGTACGATGCCTTCCTCGTCTACACTGAGAAGTCGAGATTAAACGAGCGAAATCTTCTTGAAAGAATTGGTAATAGAAAATTTGCATTACTTACTATGCACCGCCCTCTGAACGTGGATTATCCAGACACGCTACGAGCTATAGTCCATGCAATCAAAGAGAGTCCCATTGACATAGTTTTTCCGATTCATCCAAGAACACGGGCAGCGTTAGATAGATTTGGACTAATTTCAGAAATTGAAAAGATTCCTCATTTGATTACCCTTCCACCTCTCGGATATCTTGATATAGTCGCCTTAATAAACAATGCGGATGTTGTTCTGACAGACTCGGGCGGCCTTCAGAAGGAAGCCTTTTGGGCTGGAAAGCCTACGGTGCTTTTGTTTCATACGACCCCTTGGCCAGCTATAATGAATGCAGGTTGGCAAAAAAAATGTTTCACATCAAATGAGTTAGATCCTAAATTGATGATAGATCTCCTCGAAAATTTTCGTCCTGTAGGAAGCATTCCGAAGCTATTCGGAAGTGGCGACGCTGCAGAGCAAATTGTTTCGGTTTTGATATCGAAAGGATGGATATGAATAACAAAATACTTGAGGAAATCTCTGATTCTAGACCAGTTTTAGTACTTGGCGCACACCCAGATGATGAATTGGGATGCGGAGGCACTATTGCGCGGCTCTCTAAGGCAAGACAAGATATTCATCATTACTATTTCTCATCCTGTGAAGAAAGCCTTAAAAATCTTGGATTAGAAAAAGATCAATTGAAGCTAGAATGTGAGAAGAGTAGAAATATACTCGGAATTGATTCTCGAAATTGTGGTTCATTTGATTTTCCAGTCCGGTACTTCCCTCGAGAACGGCAAGAGATTCTGGAGACGTTGATTAAGCTAAGAACGAAAATCAATCCCGGCTTAGTATTTGTACCTAATGAACATGACATTCATCAAGATCATCATGTTATTTATTCCGAGGCTGTTCGGACTTTTAAGCATGCAACTATACTTGGATACGAGATGCCATGGAATACTTTGCAAATGGATCATGATTGTCTCATTAGACTAAGTCCTGATGATCTCGGCAAAAAATTGGAGGCGCTGGCATGCTACGAATCCCAAATGGGGCGCAGTTATGCAAATCAGCAATTTTTTGAAGCTTTAGCAAAAGTTAGAGGCGTTCAAGCCAATGCTGAATTCGCTGAATGCTTTCAAGTCATTAGATTATTCCTATAGGATTAAAATGTGTAGTATTTCTGGCCAAATTAGCTTCAATGGACTGAATGAAAGCGGAAAAGACATTGTCCTAAAAATGAACGCCCTATTAAAACACAGGGGCAGAGATGGCGAAGGAGTGTTCTTTTCTGACAAGGTTGCACTTGCTCACAATAGGTTAGCAATTATTGATTTAACAGATTCGGCCTCTCAACCTATGTGTGACGTAGACGAAGAGTATTTCATAACCTATAACGGAGAAATCTTTAATTATATAGAACTCCGAAATGACCTACAAAATAAGAGTTATGTTTTTAAAACTTCAAGCGATACGGAAGTTCTTTTAAATTGCTATAAGGAGTACGGGCTTTCTCTTTTCGATAAAATTGATGGAATGTATGCTTTCGCGATTTATGACAAGCGCAAGAACTCCGTCTTACTGGCGAGGGATCCGATGGGGATAAAGCCATTATATTTTTCTAGAAGTGGAGATAATTTATTCTTTGCTAGTGAAATAAAGGCGCTTATTAACTCAGGAGCCTGCAGGTCAGCTCTAGATGTTTTTGGATTCGAAGATTACTTATCGACACAACTATACACTGAAGGTAAAACTCTTTTTAAAAATGTGAAAGCTGTCAGACCCGGACATTTTCTGTCTATAGAACTTTTAACTAAAAATGTAATCGAGAAGGCTCACTGGTCTCCTTCGTTCGAAGAAGAAGATTTGAGTTACATAGAGGTCAAGGAAAAACTATTCTCCACAATTCAATCAGCGGTCGAAAAGTGGTCGCGCGCCGATGTTGGAGTCGCCGCCTATTTGAGTGGAGGACTAGATTCTTCAATTGTCTCTTACTTTGCCAGCTCTTATCTCGGTAAACAAAAAAGGCAAGAACTAATTACGATTTCCAGTATTTTTCCGGACAGAGTTTTCCAAGATGAAGCCGATCTCTCTAGCGAAATGGCACGAGCTATTAGTAGTTCACATAAGCCTACTATTCTAGATCCTGACGAAATAATCGAATCACATAAGTCCTTAATTTATTCATTGGATATGCCGATTGCTGGATTTTCAGCTCCCTACATGGTGTTATCAAGGCATACACGTTCATACGCAAAAGTGGTGCTAACTGGCCACGGCGGTGACGAATTGTTCGGAGGATACCCGAAATATATAGTAGCTAGCTTGATTAATGAAATTTCGAACGGATATAGGAATTCTTCAAAATCAGATTTCGATTTCAACACATTACGATACCTCGAAGGCTTTTCTGCACAAGCAAAAAATATGATTTTCAATGCGGCATTTGGCTCTCACGACGATATAATTCGATCTTTCTTTGGTCGGTCAGAGCATTTTAAAAAATTCTTAGCTCCAGAGATTCTTAGGGAGATTGGTGAT
>CAZWVK010000006.1:18352-49814 GCA_964636785.1 uncultured Pseudobdellovibrionaceae bacterium
GTGAGCAACCCTTTATTAAAAAATTATTACATTTGGATCAGAAGTTCCTACTTCCAGGCCTTCTTCACGTCGAGGATCGCGTTTCGATGGCTAACAATTTAGAGTCCAGGTCTCCGCTGCTGAGTAAAAGCGTCATAGACTTATCTACTAAGATTCCAGCGGCTCACCTAATTAAGAATGGGTTGAAAGGGGTTCTGCGATCTAGCATGAATGACATTCTACCGCCAGCCATAGTTCAGAATAGACGAAAATCTGGAGTTGTATATCCTGTGTTTGAGCTTCTTGATAATGGTCTAATGGATGAAATGGTTATCGACTTTGAAACATTGGATCAAAGCGGAATTTTTACAATTCCAGCTGTTGATTTATTAAACTCTCAAGAAGAGCTTGTAAATCGTAGAAACCTTTGGGCTTTATGGAGCCTTTCAAGCTGGTTAAAAACTTTCAAGCCTTCAATTTTATAGTAAATATTGAGTAAACTATCGTGATAAAATCAGAAGATTCGCTAATCGATCAAAGTAATCATACCGGAATTCAGCAAATATACTTCATTCGTGTGAGGACATTTATATTCCCCTGACCCTTCCAAAGGGAGCTTCAACTGTTCGCCAAATCTGCTCATCCAACCAATTTGCTTGGCCGGGACACCAGCCATAAGCGAGAACGGTTTCACGTCTCGATTCACAACAGCTCCCGCTGCGATAAAAGAATACTCTCCTAATGTCACGCCACAAATTATTGTGGCGTTTGCTCCAATAGTAGCGCCTCTTTTTACAAATGTATTCTTGTACTGATCTTTTCTTTCAATCGCAGATCTCGGATTAATAACATTTGTGAAAACCATGCTGGGACCACAGAAGACATCATCCTCCAAATAGACATTGTCATAGACAGAAACATTGTTTTGAATTTTACAGTTATTCCCAATTTTGACCTTATTTCCAACAAAGACATTTTGTCCGAGAGAGCATTTTTCCCCGATTTCCGCTCCCCCACAAATATGCGCGAAATGCCAGATCCTAGATCCTTTTCCAATCTTAGCACCTTCATCGACAATTGCAGTTTCATGTTTAAAAAATTCCTTCATCTTAAAGACTCCTAAGCAATGGGTGGGAATGCTTTCGAATGCCTGTCGCATCCTCTATCCGAATTTTTTCCACTATTTCAATCGCAGGGCGCGCATCATCTAGACTGAATCCTTTGTCGGCGAGTGCCCCTTCATAAATTCGCTTATGAAGATCTGTAAAACCTTCGGAAAACTCCACTTCTTTTCCGTCGACAGTAATAGATCGGTAAGTGGTCTTGCCATTTCGGACAGCCTCTTTTGGAAGAAACTTCCTGTCAACACTCAGCGCCCAAGTCACATCAGCTTTTTCCAGAACCAAATTACCCGACACTACAAAATCATTTTTTACATGGACTTCTAGATTCTCTAGTCCACCAAAAATCCATGTGAGCATATCAAAAAAATGAACTCCGATATTGGTCGCAAGTCCGCCTGATTTTTTGACATTCCCTTTCCAGGAAGCGTGATACCAAGGACCGCGACTGGTCAGATAAGTCAAATCGACTTTGTATTTTTCATTTTTCATTTGTGAATCAATAGTATTCTTCAGATTCAAAATGGCATCGTGAACTCGAAGTTGAAGAACCGTATTTACCTTTTTCGAAAATCGGTCTTCGTATTTTTTTAGCTCATCAATTTCTTTCGCCTCCAACACCAAAGGCTTTTCGCAGATTATATTTGCACCTCTTGAGAGACCAAATCTCATCTGCGGTGCATGAAGATAATTAGGCGAACAGATGCTCAACCAATCAATATTTTTTTCAGTTCCTTTGAAGTCATCCCACTTAGATTGAAAGCCTTCAAAATCCGTGAAAAATTCTACGTCCTGAGTATAACGGTCAAGAATCCCGACAGAGTCATTCGGATCATAGGCTAAGACTGTACGATTTCCTGTCGCGTTTATAGCCTCGAAGTGCCTAGGCGCAATGTAGCCGCCAACACCTACAAATGCAAAATTTGCCATCGCTACGCTCGCACCACTCGAGGTGTTCTCTCACGAATTCGACCTCTCGTATCCACTATAAGTTTCGAATGCTTTAAAATCATTGGATAATCGAACTTGTCATGATCTGTTGCGAGGATCACACAATCAAAGCTCCCTAAGCTCTCAGGAGTAATTTCAACACTACTCAGATCGAATCGATGTTCGCGAAGTTTTGGAAATACCGGAACATGGGGATCTGAGTAGTCTACAAGACCACCCTCCTCCCTGATTTTTTCCATGATCATTACTGAAGGGGATTCGCGCATATCATCTACATTCTTTTTGTATGCTATACCTAAAATCAAAAACTTTGATCCGTTGATTGCCATCCTTCGCTCATTAAAGGCTTTAGCCACTTTTTTAATTACATATGCTGGCATTGAGGAGTTAACTTCACCGGCAAGCTCAATAAAACGAGTATGCACGCCATACTCTCTGGCCTTCCAAGTCAAATAGAACGGGTCAATTGGAATACAGTGACCTCCAAGTCCTGGACCGGGTCTATAAGGTACAAATCCAAACGGTTTAGTTGCTGCAGCATCAATCACTTCATGTATGTCGATTCCCATTTTATCTGCTACAATCTTCATTTCATTCACGAGACCGATGTTGACAGACCTATGAATGTTCTCAAGAAGCTTAGTCATCTCGGCTGCCTTAGTGGAACTCACTGGAACAACTCGATCTACAATCGCTTCATAAAGCGCAATTCCAACATCCAGACAGGCATCTGTGACACCTCCACAGATCTTTGGTGTTGTTTTGGTATTGAAATCTTTTCGTCCAGGGTCCTCTCTTTCAGGTGAATAAATGATGAAAACACTTTCTCCCACTTTGTGTTTTTCACTCGTCAGCCTGGGAACCAGCTCTTCATCCGTCGTCCCGGGATAGGTCGTGCTCTCAAGTGAAACTACATGTCCCGGTTTAATGTGTGGAGCTATGGATTGGGTTGTCTGAATCACAAAACTCAGATCAGGCTCTCGGTATTTATTCAACGGAGTTGGCACACATAAAATAATCGCATCAACTTCTCTGATCCTTGAATAATCAGCCGTCGATTCGAATCCGTTTTTAACTGCATCCGCGATTGCGTCATTGGAAATGTGTTCAATGTAAGAATTGCCGCTATTTAGTGTCTTCACCTTTGACTGATCAATATCAAAGCCGATCACTTTAAAATTCTCCTCGACATATCTTAGCATCAAAGGAAGGCCGACGTATCCAAGGCCCACTATCCCGATGACTGCATTTTTCTGCTTAATCCTGTCGATGAGTTCTGATTTCACTATTACCCCTTTTTTAGAAGATCTTGCTCCGGTCTTTCAACTGTTCATCATTCAAATCACAGCATGCTATCATATCCACAGAGGGGATAAAGAATTTTATTCTATCAGCCCTCGAATAAACCACATGTACAAATCGGCAGCGCGGCGACCCCCTTATCATCGATCACAGCCCAACGTTTTAACTTTGATCTCTCCGTCGCTCCTCGGTTAGGCTCTCCTCATGATCAGTGTATGCATGGCCACATACAATGGCGAACGGTTTATTCATGAGCAACTCCAATCAATCCTCCATCAGCTATCTCCTGAAGACGAGGTCATCATTTCAGACGACGGCTCGACCGATGACACTTTGAACATAATCGCATCCCTGAATGACCCACGTATCAAAACCCTAAAAAGTTCCGCGCGGAATGTGGTTAGAAATTTTGAAAATGCTCTGTCCCGAGCGAATGGCGACTATATATTTCTTGCGGACCAAGACGATATCTGGGTTTCGGGAAAGGTAAAAGCCTGTCTGTCAGAGTTACATTCCGGTGCGCAGTTAGTGGTCACGGACTGCTCGCTTATTGACGAGGATGGTCATGAAATAGCCCCCTCTTACTTCGCATTGCGCAAACCTAGGAAAACCATTCTCAAAAATTTGGCCAGGAACTCTTTTATAGGTTGTTGTATGGCCTTCAGTCAGAAAGTGCTCCTACGCTCGCTGCCCTTTCCACCTAAAATCCCAATGCATGATTCTTGGATAGGACTCATGGCCCTGACTATAGGGGAAGTCACCTGGCTTGACACACCTTTCGTAAAGTACCGCAGGCATCAATCGGCCGCTTCTCAGACTGCTCAAAAAAGCACCCGCCCGATTTCCCTGCGTCTAAAGGACCGGTTGATTTTATCAAAAAATCTTGCGGTGAGAACTCTTACCTGGAGGTAGAGGAGAAGGTTAAACGTTTGCAATTAGCGCTATTATTATATAGCCATTAGTATATATGTTTGAAGCAACTCCACTAAAAGATGTCCTGATATATAAACCGCAGGTCTTTAAAGACTCGCGAGGTTATTTTTTAGAGGGTTATAATGAAAAGCGGTTTCGTGATAACGGCATCAACGCTCATTTTTGCCAGGACAATCGCTCTCTTTCTTACAAGGGCACTTTGAGGGGCCTTCACTTCCAGAAAGATCCTTTTGCGCAGGCGAAGCTCGTCACCGCATCTAAAGGGACAGTCTTTGATGTCTGTGTAGATTTACGGGCAGAGTCTCCTACTTTCGGAAAGTGGTTCGGAACTTATTTGTCAGGTGAAAATCCCACATTTCTGTTTATTCCGAGAGGCTTTGCGCATGGGTTTCTTACGATTTCAGAATCCGCTGAATTTAGCTATAAGGTCGACAATGATTACAATAAAGAATCAGAAGGCGGCCTTCGCTTTGATGACCCAACATTAAGTATTAATTGGCCAAAGTTGGATTGTGATTACATTTTATCTGATAAGGATGCCATCTTACCTTCATTCAAGGAAGTCTGTGCCGGGATGGATCGCGCTATATGAGCCTAAGCTCCCCTTACGATCTGGTCGTATCTATCGTTCTTTACAAACCGAATATTCCCCATCTTCGAGAGACAATTGACAGCCTTTCAAGCACCGCTCTAAAGCTAAAAATTGTTCTTCATGACAACTCGCCGGACCGATCAGATTTGGGCTTCTCTACTCCTCACACACTTGAATATTTTTATAACGATGCGAACGAAGGATTTGGCGCGGGTCACAACAAAAACATCGTAAAATTTATCGATGAGGCGCCCTATTTTTTGGTTTTAAATCCCGATACTTTTTTTGAACCCGATCTTCTGCCAGAACTCATCAAACGCATGGAGAAAGATCACTCAATAGGTCTCTGTATTCCAAAAATCTGTCATCCTTCCGGCGAACTTCAGAATGTTAATCGTAGGCTTCCTAGACCCCAGGATTACATTATGAACTTCGTAAATGGAAAGCTCGGAAGAATGCTCCTAGCCTCTAAAACATATGAACAGTTTTTGCTTCGGGATTTAGACTACTCGCGCCCGTTTATTTGTCCTATGATTTCCGGCTGCTTTATGCTTTTCAGAAGTGAGATTTTAAAATCTGTAGGTGGTTTTGATAAACGGTATTTTCTTTACCTGGAAGATGCCGATCTCTCTCGAAGAACAGCGATGGTCTCGAAAACGGTCGTGTTTTGTGATCTAGTCGCGCACCACCATTGGACCCGAGGCGCATATCGAAATATCAGGCTTTTCTTGCAGTTCATTCGTAACATGATTAAATATTTCAACAAATGGGGATGGTTCTGGGATCGAGAACGCGATGAGCTGAATCGCAAAGTAACTTACTATGATTCTAAATTCTCCACGGAAGTCAGATCACCAAAAAATATCTATGAGTAAAATTGAGTTCATGAATTTAAGACGCCTGAATGAAACCATGCGCACAGAAATCATTAGGGCGTGCGAGGGAGTTATCGATTTCGGCTCATATATCCGGGGACCGGAGCTTGAAGCGTTTGAGGCTGAGTTCGCTGGTTTCGTTGGAACTAAACACTGTTTGGGTGTAGGCAATGGATTGGACGCGCTAAGCATCACTTTGCGAGCATGGATTGAACTGGGACGAATCAATGTAGGCGATCAGGTGATAGTGCCCTCTAATACATTTATCGCAAGCATCCTTGCTATAACCGAAGTCGGTCTCGAGCCGATCCTTGTAGAGCCAAATGAAATGAGTTTTAACTTGGATCCCTCGTTACTCGAAACACATTTGACCGAAAGTACCAAAGCCGTCATGCCAGTTCATCTCTACGGCCGAGTGGCTCCTATGGGAGAAGTCATTCAATTTGCTAGAAAGCACGGTTTACTCATTTTGGAAGATGCAGCGCAGGCTCATGGGTCTGAACTTCACGGCAAAAAGGCTGGCAGTTTCGGCGACGCTGCGGGGTTTTCCTTTTATCCAGCTAAAAATTTGGGTGCATTAGGTGATGGGGGCTGTATCACAACGAACGACAGTGAGGCTTTTCAAACGATGCGAGCCATCGCAAATTATGGCTCACACGTTCGCTATAAAAATGACGTCAAAGGAATCAATAGTCGACTCGACGAGATTCAAGCGGCGATTCTTCGTGTAAAACTCCGGTATTTGAATGAACAAAATCGTCTGAGACAGAAAATAGCTGCACGATACCTGTCTGAACTAAATAATCCACGCGTTTTGCTTCCCGAGCCGCCGATCAATGAAAACGAACACGTATGGCATTTATTTGTCATACGCACCGAGGAGAGGACAAGACTCATCTCGCACCTCACCGAAAATGAGATTTCATGCGCGATACATTATCCTACTCCACCGCATTTACAGGGCGCCTATAAAGAACTCAGTCACCTTAGGCTTCCTATTTCAGAAAAACTTCATCAAACAGTATTAAGCCTTCCACTTGATCCATTTATGACTGATTCAGAAGTGGACCAGGTGATTGAAGCTGTTAATCAGTTTAAATGAGTCTATTTAGAACTTCATTTCTAGGCGCCTTAGATTTTGTTGTTCGAGCAGCAAGCGTACTAATTCTCTTAAAACTAGCTGCACATTATGCGGGGAGTGAAGGAGTCGGATATTTCGGCCAGTTTCAAAACCTCATTTCAATTCTACTCTTACTGAGTGGAGGAATCTTTTCGACCGCCATTATTAGGTTCACAGCTGAAAATCAGAAAAACACTGAATTTTTAACTTCATTTTGGAGCACAGCGATCTTTTCATCTGTGCTTCTCGCCTGTGTCTGTGCGATCGGAACCATCTTGCTTTCATTTACAAATGTGTATGATATGGTTCTTCCTGATTTAAGCAGAGGCGTAGTGCTTTATTCTGCATTATTCTTAATCCCAGCTTCACTTCAGAGCTTTCTTTTTTCTGCAAGTAATGGTCTTGAGAATCCGAAACTTCTTCTCTCTATCCGTATCGCTTCGGTTTTCATTCTGATAATCACGTTTTTATTTTTAGTCCTAAATTTCGAATTCGAATGGGCTTTGCTCTCATTGACTTTGGCACCAGCCCTCACGGTTTTAATTGGTGTCTTTATATTTCTCAAAAATAATATATTCAAAAACTTGCAATTTAATATTTCGGCCTCAAGAAAGCATTTCAAGATTCTCTTTCAGTATGGGTTCACCAGTACCATTTCTGCACTGACACTACCTGTGATTCTTTTGATGACTCGATCTAGGATTTTAGCTGAATTTGGCCCGAATGAGCTTGGAAATTGGGAAGGAGCTTTTAGAATTGGGGATCAATACCTGATTCTGATCTCATCAATTCTGACACTTTACTACCTACCTAAGTTTGCAAAGGAAAAAGACAATCTCAATAAAATTGTTCGTGAAGCTTTTTTGTTTTCACTAATTTTATCGTCCCTGGGAGGCGCATTTATCTATTTTTTGAGGACTCCAGTAGTCACTCTCTTACTCAGCTCCGACTTTATTCTTACCGTCGAACTCCTAGGGGTACAGATAGCCACTTCAGTGATTAAGATTTGTGCTTGGGTTTTTGCATTTGTAATGATCACTAGAGCTCAGCATAAACTCTTCATCGCCGGTGAAGTCGGAACTTCTTTACTTCTAATCACTTTGGTATTTTATTTTTCTACGTATTCAATCCACTGGGTGAATTATTCTTTTCTTTTTGTCTATCCTATCTATTTGGCCTATTGTTATTTCGTTTACTACTTCACCTACCTTCGCTCTCAGAAAGACAGCCGTGGATAAATTGGTCTCAGTTATCATACCCAGTTTTAATCACGAGAAATACGTCGAGCAGACTATCAGATCCGTACTTGAACAGACTTATAAAAATATAGAACTGATCGTTGTAGATGATGGGTCAAAAGATAAATCGCCTGAAGTCCTTCGAAAATTGCAAAATGATCTTAGATTCAAGCTCATTTTAAAGACTGAAAACGAGGGTCTTTGCGCTGCTTTAAACGACGGTCTAAAGTTGGTCACGGGTGAATATGTCGTAATGTTTGGAAGTGATGATCTTATGCCTCCAAGTCGTATTTATGAACAAGTAGAATGCTTCAAAAGGAATCCTGACCTAGATATTATAGCAGGTGCGATTCAGAAGATAGACTCCGGAGGAAGGCCTATTGAGGAGAGTTCACCTCGAAGTATTGGTTTAATTTCATTTGAACAAATGCTTTCACAAAATCTCATCTACGCTCCTACTGCGATGATAAAAAAATCTGTCTTTGATCGCTTTGGAAAATACGATCCAGAAATAGTCCTGGAAGACTACTATTTGTGGCTAAAAGTTCTAGAAAATGGCGGTCGGATCTCAAACTTTGAGAATTTATGGGCTAAGTATAGGATCATCGGTGTTGAGACCGAGCGGAAGCTCAAATGGTATTTTCAAGGTGCGAAACAGGTGTTAAGCAGGTATACAAGTAATGAACTTGCGAGAAATCATTTGAAAACACTCACCTTCAGATTTTTGTTAAAAATGCTAGCACTTAAGAATGAGGATGCCCTTCGAAGTTACAAAGAGGATTTTCAAACCTTGAGTTTTATCCAAAAGATCACATTGAGAATTTTTTCGATATTACCCAAGGATTTCAAAAACAAACTCATCAAAAGGTATTCGAGGTGACCTTATGAATTACTTCGTACACGAACTTGGACTTTGTGAAACTAAAGAAGTTGGTGAAGGTACAAGAATTTGGGCATTTACTCACATCCTGCCTAGAGCAAAAATCGGAAGCGATTGTAATATTTGTGATCACGTGTTCATCGAAAATGATGTGATTGTTGGAAATTCTGTAACTATCAAATCAGGAGTCCAGCTTTGGGATGGAATCGAGCTTGAAGACCGTGTCTTTGTGGGACCAAATGCAACATTCACGAACGATCCCTTTCCCCGAAGCAAACATTATTTGGACAAATTTCCAAAGACTCTAGTAAAGCGAGGTGCAAGTATCGGCGCGAACGCCACTCTTCTCCCTGGCATTACTATAGGTGAAAATGCAATGGTTGGAGCCGGCTCGGTGGTCACCAAAGACGTTCCACCAAATGTGCTAGTCGTTGGAAATCCTGCGAGAATCGTAAGGAAATTAGATTAATTATTTGTTGCAAGCTCAATAAGATACTGACCGTAAGAACTCTTCTGTAGCCTCTCTCCGGCTCTAACTAGATCATCTCGAGATAGCCATTTATTCTTATAAGCGATCTCTTCAAGGCATGCGACTTTATACCCCTGCCGCTTTTCTAGCGTCTGCACAAACTGGGCAGCTTCAAGTAAACTGTCATTTGTGCCGGTATCGAGCCAAGCAAATCCGCGTCCTAATACTTCCACATGAAGTTTTTTTCGATCCAAGTACACTTGATTCACAGAAGTAATTTCAAGTTCTCCTCTTTGGCTCGGCCTTACTGATTTTGCAATTTCGATAACTGAGTTGTCATAAAAATAAAGCCCAGTGACCGCAAAGCTTGATTTGGGTTGAAGTGGCTTTTCTTCAAGAGAAACCGCTTGGTTTGACTCATCAAATTCGACCACACCAAACTGCCTAGGGTCTTTTACCTGATAGGCAAAAACAGTTGCTCCATCTCTTCGAGCCGCAGCTTCTCTGAGTTTTGGCGTAAATCCTTGACCATAAAAGATATTGTCGCCAAGAACCAAACAGACAGATTCCTCACCAATGAATTTCTCACCAATTATAAAGGCTTGTGCGAGCCCATCCGGGTTGGGTTGAACCGCATAGGTTAAGCTGAGTCCTAAATGGCTCCCATCTCCCATAAGACGCTGGAACCCAGCTTGATCCTCTGGTGTCGTAATAACTAGTATTTCTCTAATCCCTGCAAGCATAAGGGCTGAGATCGGATAATAAATCATCGGTTTGTCGTAAACCGGAAGAAGCTGTTTTGAAACTCCTTGAGTAATAGGAAAAAGTCTCGTTCCAGAGCCTCCAGCTAGTACTATTCCCTTCATAACCCTTGCCTCTTTAAATACGATTTGTCCTTGATACTCATCCACCACACTCTATTTTCCAGATACCACTTTACCGTTTTTTCCAGTCCTGACTCAAAAGTCTCTTTAGGTTTCCAACCGAGTTCGTTTGCAATCTTCGATGCATCGATCGCATATCGCAAATCATGACCCGGTCGATCCTTCACAAAGGTGATCAAATCTTCAAACTGACGAATTCCATTTGGCTTTGGAAGATCAATTTTCTCCAAAATTTCACAAATCGCTCGAACGACTTCAAGGTTTGTCTTTTCATTATGTCCACCAATATTGTATGTTTCGCCAACCTCTCCTCTAGAAATAACCTCGACTAATGCTTGAGCATGATCATCCACAAAAAGCCAATCTCTAATTTGGTTTCCTTTCCCATAGACAGGAAGAGGCCGCCCTTCAATCGCACTGATAATCATCAACGGGATTAGCTTTTCTGGAAACTGATAGGGGCCGTAATTATTCGAGCAGTTCGTAGTGATGACTGGTAAGCCATACGTTGTATGCCAAGCTCTGACGAGGTGATCAGAACTCGCTTTACTGGCTGAATATGGCGAACTGGGATTGTATCTTGTCTGTTCAGTGAAAAGCTCTCCTGAATTTTCTAAATCCCCAAAGACTTCATCAGTGGAAATATGGTGAAATAGAAAATTCCGATTCACTTCTTTCCAATACTTCAAAGCCACTTCTAAAAGACGAAAGGTTCCAACGATATTCGTTTGAATGAAAATAGATGGACCATCAATACTTCTATCGACATGTGATTCAGCTGCCAGGTGCATCACTATCTCAGGCTGAAAAGATTCGAAAATCCGACTCACCTCATCGCTGTCGCAGATGTCGATTTTCTTAAACTGAAGGCGATCTGGGTCTGCAACAGATGATAGAGAATTCAAATTGCCCGCATAGGTCAGCTTATCAATGACTAGAACCTGGTTGTTATTATCACCAAGAAGCCTACGAACAACCGCAGAGCCAATGAACCCAGCGCCACCTGTCACTATGATTTTTCTCATTCCAAAGACATATAAAGATTCAGGACATTTAGCAATGGCGACACATAGCGTCTCCGAGCCGCAAAATGACTGTACAGATATGGCATTTCTCTCAAAGGACCTTTATCTTTCCTAAATGCTTCAAAAAATCACATTCGTGGCCGCTCTTCTTTACTCAATTTCGCTACATACTTCCATGGCCGCTATGGAGCTATTCAGTTCAATCTTGATTCTCACAGCACTGGTTGGTGTGGCGACCAAAAGAGTTTCATTTCGAACTGAGTTCCAAGTACCGATCCTCATTTTTTTAATCGCAGTCTTCATTAATGTTTTGGCGACCCCTGCTCTTGTGCCATGGCAGGACCGGTTTGCTGAAATAAGATGGGTCTTTCTTTATTGGGGACTCGCAAAGTCGTTGGAATTGATCTGGAGCAGTCGCTTCGAGAGAAAGCTTCTTGAGGTATGGCTATTCTCCCTATCTATTGCAATGCTAAACGGTATTTACCAGTTTTTTTCGGGCTACGATTTCATCCGAGGGCATGGCGACAATCTAGCTCAAGATGGTGACGTTTTCAGAGCGACGGGATTTTTCTCTATTTGCCTAACTTATGCCTACAGCATCGGCCTCTCCGGCCTGAGTCTTATTCTTCCAGTTCGAAAACTTAACAGGTGGCTGCCTTTGATCGTTATCGGTATAACAGCGATCGTCATCTTAGTCTCCATGGCCCGAGGAGCCTGGGTTGCCTTTGGCGCGAGCAGTCTTTTGTTTTTATTTTTAATGAGAAAGGAACTCTCGCAAAGACAATTATTAAGTATTTTAGGTGTACTGATTTTACCGGTTCTTGCGCTGATTTCTACAGAAGGTGGCAGAGGCCGTCTTCTTCGCTTATTGAGCTTCCAACTGGATCGAAGTTCATCAATTCGTCTAGATGTCTGGCAAGGCTATTTGCAGATGTTCAAAGAGAATCCAATTCTTGGAGTCGGATTTGACCAGGGACAATTGTTCCTAGCGGAGTCTTATAGGAAACTCGGAATCATTCAGGATTTTATCTCTCATGCACACAACGACTATATCCAGATGCTCGCGGAAACTGGACTTATTGGATTTGCGGCATATATGCTTATGATCTTTTGGACCTTGAAGCGAACTTATGACCTTCATAGGACTCAATTTGGCTGGGGGATTTCGCTCTTTGTAGGCCAGATTTTTGTACTTTTAGGTGCTATGACTCAAGCCAACTTTACCGACGCTGAGGTGAATCACTTTCTAATGTTTAGTTGGGCATTAACCAGCGTACTCTTACAGCAAAGGCCTCAAGACACAAAATGATCATCGCTGTGACTGGTGGTAAAGGATTTATTGGCTCAAGACTGATTGACCACCTAAAACTGGAGGGACATCAGGTCCGGACATTAACTAGATTCCCAGAGAATTTGGAAACGGACTTTGAGGGGGATCTAACTGATAAAAATACGGACTTTTCTGCCTTCCTTGATGGCGCCGAAGTTCTCATTCATTGTGCCGGAGAGATCAAAGATCCCTTAAAGATGAAGAGTGTTCATATTGATGGGACTAAGAATCTTATTAAAGCAGCAAAGGGAAGAATTCAGCACTGGGTGCAACTGAGCAGCGTAGGCGCATATGGCACTTTTCGAAATGCAGGGGTCAACGAAGCTTTCGAGGACCGTCCTAAAGGAATGTATGAGGTTACGAAAGCAGAATCTGATAAGTTGGTGACCGAAGCCGCAAGAGCCGGCCACTTCACATTAAGTATTCTAAGGCCCACTATTGTTTATGGTCCACTTATGAGGAATCAATCTCTATTTGGTCTGATCAGAGCCGTTAAAAAGGGGTGGTTTTTCTTCATCGGTTCGCGAGGATCAATTGCAAATTACGTCCATATTGATAATGTCGTCGAAGCACTAATGCTCAGCGCCGTAAATCGACCAGAAACAGCCGCAACCTACATTATCAGTGACGACATGCCCCTGGAGAGGTTTATTGGTCTCATCAGCACTGCATTATCAGTGCCTCCTCCGCGACTACGAATTCCTGAATTCATAGCAAGAGCTGGGGCTTTGTTGCTCAATTTGATCGGGGTGAATGTTTTAACCCAAGGACGTATAGATGCATTAACGAGTCGCGTGCACTACCGAAGCGATAAAATCACACATAAACTTCGTTATCAGAAAAAAAAATCGCACGAAGATGGCGTTCAGGAGATGGTTGAAGTTTGGTTTACTTCCTCGATGAACTGATTATAGTCCCTAATATAGTCCGATTCATCATATAATTCGCTTGCAATCACCATTAAGACACAGTCTGCGGTAAATTCATGCATTTCCCTCCAAACCATTGATCCAATTAGCAGTCCCCTAGTCGGATCATTGACCAGCACCTCTTTTCTTTCTTTTCCATTATCGATGATGAATTTACAGCTCCCTTTTAAGCAGACTGCAACCTGGGTTAAATTCCGATGCGCGTGAAAACCTCTTGGCGCGTCAGATGTGACCTCAGTCAAATAGTAGACTCTTTTAATTTCGAAGGGGATATTTCGATGAGATTCAGCAGCGACCAAAAGTCCTCGGTCGTCTTTAACACCTCCAAGATCGATGAATTCTCCAAGCATTGCTAACTTATCACCTAGTTTAAAAAAACTTTCAAGCTCGCGACGAACCTGTTAAATTAAACCTTCCCAGAAACCACTGATTTCACCTAATCAGTATAATGTTTTTGGCAACACTCTCCGCTCGCTAATTAACCAATGCTTTAATACTGGAGAACCGAAATTGAGAAATATGAAGCAGTATCGTCCAGATATTGATGGGCTTAGGGCCTTTGCTGTTGGAATGGTCCTATTGTTCCATGCTTTTCCAAAAACGTTCCAAGGCGGGTTTATAGGGGTTGATATATTCTTTGTGATCTCTGGTTATCTGATCACCACAATTCTCTTAAAGCAGGACACAAGAAATCTTTCTTATTTGGCATCCTTTTACGCGAGAAGGTTTCGTCGCCTTTTACCAGCATTAATACTTGTTATGGGTGCAACACTCATCGGCGGAGCTGCCGTTCTTCTTCCTGATGAAGTCGCATTACTTGGTAAGCACATTTTGGCCGGAAGCCTTTTTGTTTCAAATATTCTCCTATGGACCGAGGCTGGCTATTTTGACGCTTCTTCAGAGGAGAAACCCCTGCTTCACTTATGGTCTCTGGGAATAGAGGAACAATTTTATCTTTTGTGGCCACTGATTTTCTTTGCAATTTTAAAAGTTCGAAGAGGCAAAATATTTTTCTTACTCCTTCTTATTATCAGTTCTTTTTTAGCAAACGTTATATATACGCAAACCAATTCTTCGATGACATTTTACCTCCTTCCGTTTCGATTCTGGGAATTACTGGCCGGAGGCTTACTGGCATTTAGAGAAAATGAAAAAGGCATTGGAACTTCGCATTGGAAGTCTTATGCAGGGTCAGCGCTCATCTTGATGGGCTTTCTCCTTATTAACGACACAACTCCCTTCCCCAGCTACTGGGCTCTTTTGCCTGTAGTAGGAACCTATTTTTTGATTTCAGCGGGTCCAGATTCATGGGCTAATAGTGCGATTCTCTCACGACGATTCTTTATATGGATTGGACTTATCAGTTACCCTCTTTATTTATGGCATTGGCCGCTATTTTCAATTGCACGGATCAAGCTTGGCGAACTTAATTTTGAATTCTCAATTTTTTTAATTCTTCTTTCTACGTTACTTGCGTGGTTGACCTGGAGTTGGATTGAAAAACCCATTCAGACTCGGCTTTTTAGAAAAGTCGATCAACCTCATCTTGAAAATCGGTACTGGCTTAGGGCAGGTTTTGCCGCTCTCTTACTTTCAACTGTGGTTGGAAAGGCGACTGAGCACGGGCTCTTTTTATCCTCTGCAAATCGAGAACTCCTATCGATTCTAACTAATTATCAAAAGAGGTATTCGAGAGAGTATCGAGAACACCGATGTTATTTTGAATCGACAGCCATTGATCCTTCACTTTTGGCTTCCGAGTGTTATACGCCTAGAGATGATGCTCAAAATATTTTCATATGGGGAGATTCTTTCGCCGCACACCTATTCCATGGACTTTCAAATACTCTTTCATCGACTGACTACCATATTATGCAAGTTACTTCATGTGCTCCAGTTACTACGGCTGGAAGTTCTGAACGGTGTACGCTCATAAATGAATTTGCGTATAATGAAATATCCAAAATTAAGCCTCATGTAATTATAGCTTCTAACTGGATCAATATTGTAGACGAACCCAATTTCTTTCCAGAACTCGATAATCTCTTAACAAAGCTAGATGAGATCGGAATAAAGGTCACTGTAGTGGGCCAGATGCCAATCTGGCGAGAGAGTCTTTTAAAGGTAATACAAAAGCAGTTTATCATGAAATCAATCACGATCCCAATTCGCTCGGAGAAGGGGATCAATCCTAAAGTCTTTGAAGCCGATGAAATACTTGCTGCGCATTTTTCGAACAGAAAATATAAGAATTTAAAATTAATAAGACCTCTTCATCACCTATGTGAGGAAGGACAGTGCCAAATAATGGTAGGAGATGACATTCGTTCCGACATTATCAGTTTTGATGTTGGACACCTTACGCCGAATGGCTCAGTTCATCTTGCGAATTCTGTGCTGTTACCCTTAATGGCTACGTCAACTTCTTCCCAGGATGTTCATGGAAAGGAGTAATTCCTGGTAAACTGGATTGATATTGGAATGTGGCCGAGATATAAGTAAAGAGTTTTTCAGTAAGGATCAATCATATGAAAGTCATCGACCATCTCAATAATCGAAAAAATCCGCTCTTTTCCTTCGAAGTGATTCCACCACCTCGGGGGAAGTCGGTGAAGACCATTATCGATATGGTGGAGATGATTGCGCCTCTGAATCCTTCATGGATTGATGTGACTTCGCACTCTTCTGTCGCTTTTTACAAAGAGCGAAAGGATGGGGTGATTGAAAAAAGAACATTTCGTAAGCGCCCAGGGACCTTGGGGATCTGTGGGATTATTCAAAATCGCTTCAAAATCGACACAGTGGCTCATTTGCTCTGCCTTGGCTTTTCTCGGGAAGAAACCGAAGACGCACTGATTGAGCTGAGCTTTCTTGGAATTGAAAACGTCATGGCTCTTCGAGGCGATGGACCGAATTTCGCAAAACCTGTTCGCCTGGATCGCACTCAGCATGAGTATGCGGACTCTCTTGTGAAGCAGATTGTGGACTTAAGAAAAGGTGAGTTTTTAAACGATCTCGAAAACACTCAAGGCCTTGATTTTTGTATTGGTGTGGCCGGTTATCCAGAAAAGCATTTTGAAGCGCCATCACTTAAAACCGATATGCTTCATTTGAAAAACAAGGTCGAAGCTGGGTCGGATTATATTATGACTCAGATGTTTTTCGACAATTCCAAATTCATTTCTTATGTGAACGCGTGCAAAGAATTAGGGATCAATGTTCCAATATTACCTGGAATTAAAATTTTAAGATCGATGCCGCAGCTTCGCTCTCTCCCCAAAGCTTTTTACATTGATCTTCCAGATGATCTTGTAAATGAAGTATTGGCCTCACCTGAACACGTCGAAGAGATTGGCTACAACTGGGCCAAGCGTCAATGCATTGAGCTTTTAGAGTTCGGTGCTCCTTGCCTTCACTTTTATGTGATGAATGATTGTAAGCTCGTTACCAAACTAGTTAAGGAGCTGCAGAAGATCTAGAGCCGAGACTTAGATCGAGCGATCTTCGAGATCTTTTAAGCGCTTTTCGTATTCTTCCTGTCTACGATAGATCTGATCATAACCATCAAGCACCACTGTGTTTCTTGAATTTTGCTCTTCCACCAATGCCGCAATATGGTGGACAGAGGACAGGACCTGCTTAAGCTGTGATTCAATGGATAAAAACCTAGAATCTATTGAATGGAATTTTGAATCGAAATTCGAGAAACGCTTATCGATATCCGAGAGTCGACCATCCATACCCGAGAATCGACCTTCCATATTCGAGAAACGCTTATCCATATCCGAAAATCTTTTATCGATATCCGAAAATCGGCCATCGAGCGAAGAAAAACGAGCGTCCATATCCGCACGAAATGATCTCATTTCTAATCTCACGGATGTGATATCGCTTTTAAGCTCTGCCTTAGTCTCACTGAGCATAGATTGTGTAACTAATACGTCTTGAGATCGAGATGGAACTTTTCTTGATATTTTCTTCTTTTGTCCTTGTGCCATATGACAGAAGACTTTAGCAAACTGGATGCCAGATGAGAAGTTATGGAACTCGAGCAAAGCGCATTAACTCCGTGCAATGATGAACTTTCGGAAAATAAAATCCTTTAAGGCACAACTTATTGCACAAGACGGCCAATTCCACTATAGTGGAAAATGATCGCGTTGTTGAAATTCTGATTTATACGATCAAAGCGAGACGTTATGGCAAAGAAGAAACCTAGATTAAGAACCTGGTCTGAATTTAAACATGAGCTTTTTAAAGATGATCCCGAGTTGGCTTACGGCTATCTCCGCGCCTCTTTCGAAGAGAATGCTGATCTTCCTGGAGCGATCATTGAAGCCATTCGCTCTGTCTCAGAAGCATTAGATATGCCCTTAGAGAAAATTGCAAAGAAAGCGAAGATTCAAACATCAACTATTTACAAAGCTCTCGGAAAAGATGGTAACCCTACACTTCAAACTCTATCTGCGATCTTAGACGCTCTTGGTTTTAGGCTCACTATTGAGAAAAAGGTGGGCTAGCCCTGCTGACATAAGCAGCTTTCATTTTGAGATCATTCGATCTTTTAACTTTAAGTATGGTTAAAAATACCATATACTGAGAGAGCTTCATTGAGCTGGATCGTTAGGGTTCATAGAAGAGTAAGAAAACAACTCAGCAAGCTCCCTGATAATGTTAAAGAGGCGCTTGAAGCATTGGTTGTGGATCTATCGGACGGCGGTCCAGTTCGAGGCGATTGGCCCAACTATTCTAAGCTTTCAGGTGGTAAGCATCACTGTCATCTGACCTACAGTTATGTGGCCATTTGGATTGTTGAGAACAAAAAGTTAAAAATCATCGAGGTGAGTTATGTCGGGAGCCGCGAAAATGCGCCCTACTGAAGTGATAATCAAAGAGGGAAAGCAAATTACAAAATTTGAATTTTCCCCCAAAGATGGAAGGGCGCTTCTAAACTTTATGCGTGGCCTGAAAAGGTCGGCGGAATCATTGCCCGCGGAAAAAGTCTTTCCAAATATCACCGATCCCGCAAAACGGATCGGAATCATATTCAGAGGAATACGCTTTAAACATCATCTCACCCAACTTGAGGTGGCAAAACGGCTTGGGATTGATCAGGCCGATGTCTCAAAAATTGAGAGTGGAAAGCGGCCCATTGGCAAAGCATTGGCTAAGAAAATTGAAAAAGAATTCGGAATTGAGTATCAAAGGCTTCTTTAAAACACCTCTCATCCTTGATCCGCTCTCCTATGAGGGCTATAAGTCTTAAATGATTCAATTTTCAAAGCTCTCAAAACTAAGAAATCTCCTCTCAGAGCGCATCGTTTTTTTGGACGGCGCCATGGGGACTATGATCCAAACTTTTAAGCTCGAAGAAAAAGATTTTCGACCAGATAGTCTTAAAGGTCATAAAAAAGATCTTAAAGGAAACAATGAGCTTTTATCTCTGTCTCGACCGGATGTGATTGAAAAGATTCATCTGGATTTTTTAAGA
Source organism: uncultured Pseudobdellovibrionaceae bacterium (assembly GCA_964636785.1). Taxonomy (GTDB): domain Bacteria; phylum Bdellovibrionota; class Bdellovibrionia; order Bdellovibrionales; family UBA1609; genus UBA6776. Next base: position 37,472 of record CAZWVK010000006.1, read on the forward strand.
GCAGGATCCGACATCATCGAAACCAACACTTTCAACGCCAACGCTTTGAGCCAAGGCGAATACGGCTTATCCGAGATGGTTGTTGAGCTGAATAAGGCTGCGGTGCGTGTGGCAAAGTCAGCGGTTGATAAATTCAAAAAAGAAAATCCTGATCGCGAGGCGTTTATCGCAGGCTCTATCGGTCCCACAAACCGCATGCTCTCCATGTCTCCGGATGTGAATAAGCCAGAGTTTCGAAGCACAAGCTTTGATGAGCTTTCAAAAGCTTATGAAGAGCAATCGCTTGCATTGATTAAAGCCGGTGTTGATTTTCTTTTATGTGAAACCGTTTTTGATACATTGAATTTAAAGGCCTTTATCTTTGCTGTAAAAGAGCTTGAAGAAAAACTTCAAACTCAAATTCCGATTATGATCTCGGCCACCATTTCTGATGCGTCTGGAAGAACCTTATCGGGTCAAAGCCTAGAGGCTTTTTGGAATTCCATTGAGCATGCCAATGCATTGGCCGTCGGATTAAATTGTGGATTGGGGCCATCGCAAGTGGAGTTTCATTTAAAGGAGTTTTCTCGAATCACTCCCCTACCACTGATTTCTTATCCCAACGCAGGTCTTCCAAACCCTTTATCTCCAACAGGCTACGATGAAGATCCCGAGCTTTTTTCAGATCGAGTTCTTTCACTTGGAAAGGGTGGCTTATTAAACATCGTTGGGGGCTGCTGTGGAACAACCCCTGAACACATCAAGGCCATGATTGAAAAAGTTAAACCTCTAAAAAAGAGAGAGCTTCCTGAGATTAAGAAAAATCTTTTAAGACTTTCTGGCCTTGAACCATTGAACCTTTCACCAAAAGGTGAAGCGAATCTTGTTTTTGTGGGCGAACGGACAAACGTTACAGGCTCTCCACTTTTTCAAAAGCTTGTGAAAGCGGGAAATTTAAGAGACGCCATTGAAGTTGCAAGACAGCAGGTTGAAAACGGCGCAAATATTGTTGACGTGAATTTTGATGAAGGAATGCTGGATTCCAAAAAATGGATGAGGGATTTCTTAAATTACATCAGCACAGAGCCTGAAATTTCAAAATGTCCGGTTATGATTGATTCTTCCAAATGGGAAGTGATTGAAGAGGGCTTAAGATCCATTCAAGGAAAATGCATAGTCAATTCGATCTCACTTAAAGACGGTGAAGACGAGTTTTTAAAGCACGCAAGACAAGCTAAAAAATATGGTGCTGCTTTTGTCGTTATGGCCTTTGATGAAAACGGCCAAGCGGTCACTAAAGAAGATAAAGTTCGAATCGCAAAACGCGCTTATGAATTATTGATTAAGGAAGGCATTTCACCATCAGAAATTATTTTCGATGTGAATATCCTAACTATTGGAACTGGAATTGATGAGCACAACAATTACGCCGTAGAATTCATCGAAGCCATTCGTGAAATCAAAAGCGATATGCCAGAAGTATTTACATCCGGTGGTGTATCCAACCTTTCATTCTCATTTCGTGGACAAAATGCTTTAAGAGAGGCCATGCATTCGGTCTTTCTTTATCATGCAAGGAAAGCTGGCCTTGATATGGCCATTGTGAATGCTGGAATGCTTAAAGTTTATGATGAGATTGAGCCAAAGATGCGAAGTCTTGTCGAAGAAGTGGTTCTCAATAAGAGCTCAGACGCTTCAGAAAATCTTTTAGAGTTTGCGAGGCAAAATGGTGGATCCTTTAAGAAAACCAAAGCTTTGGATTTATCATCTCTTGAGTGGCGAAAAGAAAACTATGAAAAAAGAATCGCTTTTTCATTGGTGAACGGCATTGATAAGTTTATTGAAGAGGACTGTAAAGAAGCTCTTGCAGACCTAAAAACTCCCCTTCTTGTGATTGAAGGTCCCCTTATGGGTGGGATGAGGGAAGTGGGCGAGCTTTTTGGCGCAGGAAAAATGTTTTTACCTCAAGTGGTCAAAAGTGCGAGGGTTATGAAGAGAGCGGTCGCTTATCTAGAGCCCTTTATGCTTCAAAGCAAAGATAAGGCTTCCACTCAAGGGAAAGTCCTACTCGCCACTGTTAAGGGTGACGTTCATGACATTGGAAAAAACATCGTCGGTGTGGTTTTGGCCTGCAATGGTTACGAAGTGATTGATCTTGGCGTTATGGTCCCTTTTCAAAAGATTTACGAAGAGGCCGTAAAACACGATGTGGACTTTATTGGCTTTAGTGGTCTGATCACTCCGTCATTGGATGAGATGGCTTATAATTTATCAGAGCTTGAAAAGCTGGGCTGGAAAAAGCCAGTTCTGATCGGGGGAGCCACCACTTCAAGACTTCATACGGCGGTAAAACTCGATCCTGTTTTAACTTCCCCGGTTGTGCATGTGTCTGATGCATCATTGGTTGTGGGCGCTGTTGGAGAGTTTAAAGGCTCAAAAGATGGATCTGCTGAGATCAAAAGAAAATATGAGCTCTTAAGAAATGATTACCTGGAGAAAGAAAAAACCAAAGAGGCACCTATTTCTATTGAAGAAGCGAGAAAATATAGAATCAAAATTCAGTTTAGCGATGAGGAAGTCGCAAAGCCTGATCGCCTAGGGATTTTTGAGCTAAGACCATCTATTGAAACCTTAAGACAGTTTATAGACTGGAGTCCTTTGTTTTGGACCTGGGGATTAAAAGGCATTTATCCAAAGATTTTTGATAATCCAAAATCTGGAAGTGAAGCTAAAAAGCTTTATGATGATGCCATTAAGATTTTGGATCAGGTTTCAAACGATTCAAGATTTCAGCCAAAAGCCGTCGTTGGGATTTTTAAAGCTAAACGAAGTGACGATGAAACGATCTCGATTTTTGAAAGCACATCAGAAGATTTAAGCTTGCTTAGACTCGAAGAGTTCACTTTTCCTCGCCAAAGATTAATGTCCTTGATCAAAAAACCGGTTAAAAATGGTGAGGTTTTACAAATCTCAAGATGCCTTGCAGATTATATTAATCCCGAAACTCAACCTCAGGATCACTTGTCTTTATTCGCCTGCACAGCTGGGCAGGAAATCGAGTCGTGGGCGGATGAATTCAAATCAAATGGTGATGATTACACATCGATCCTTGTTAAATCCATTGCGGATCGCTTGGCGGAAGCTTGTGCGGAATGGCTTCACTTAGAAGTCAGAAAGATTTTTGGATTTGGGCGAACTGAGGATTTAACCAATGAGGATTTGATCAAAGAAAAATACCGAGGAATTCGGCCAGCTCCCGGCTATCCAGCCTGCCCTGATCACTCTCATAAAGCCAAAATATGGAAAATTTTAAGGCCCGATGAGAGAGCTGGAATGACATTGACTGAATCGTTTGGGATGAGCCCAGCAGCTTCGGTCTCTGGTTTTATTTTCACTCATCCAGAGGCCCGCTATTTTGATGTGGGAAGACAGGAATGAGTAAAACCTATTTCGTTCATCCAAATGCTCTTTGCGAATCCGCAGATATCGGCGTGAAAACTAGAATTTGGGCTTTTTCACATATTATGCCCAAGGCCAAAATCGGCAAAGACTGCAATATCGGTGATCACGTTTTTATCGAAAACGATGTGATCATTGGTGACCAAGTCACCATCAAAAACGGTGTGCAGATTTGGGATGGGATCATCATTGAAGACCAGGCTTTTATCGGACCGAATGCGACCTTTACAAATGATCTCTTTCCTAGAAGCAAAGTCCGCCTTGAAGCCTATCAAAAGACTCTGATTGGTGAAGGTGCAAGCATTGGTGCCAATGCCACCATCCTTTGTGGGATTACGATTGGGAAACAGGCGATGATTGGAGCCGGCTCTGTGGTTGTCAAAGATGTTCCAGATCGAGCGGTCGTTTATGGAAATCCGGCGAAGATCCAAAGATATTTAACGGATAAGGATTTTTGAGCAATGAACTTTGCAATCCTTGGAGGTGGAGACTGGGGATTGATGTGGGCTAAGGCCTTTAAAAAAGATCCAACCCATAACCTGCTTGGAATCTTTGACCTGAATGACGATCGTAAAACTCTTCTTCAACGCGAAGGTTTCAATACTTTTTCGGATTTGCAATCGGCACTGCATGCTCCAGCACTTGATGCGGTTTTAATCTGCACGCCTCCTTCTACTCATTTTGAACTCGTTATTTCAGCTCTTAAAGATAATCTTCATGTGATGGTTGAAAAGCCTTTTGCGTCCACCACGGATCAAATCAAAGAGGCATTTCATCTCGCAAATATCAAATCGAAATGTCTAATGGTGAACTACACTTTTCTTTACACCGAGAGCTTTCAGAATTTAAAGAAAAGAATTGGCACTAAAGCCGAAGAATACCATTCCTTAAGGCTCGCACCACGAAAGGTCTTAAAAGACGTCCCCATCATTGAAGACCTCTTAGTTCACGATCTCTCAATGATCCTTAATCTTCTGCCAGCGCACACCCAATCTGTTTCTTTAAGAGCTCTGCTTCATTCCCCAGTGGACTTTGGATATAGTTCGGTTCAGGCCGAGCTTAAATGCGCTGACTTCCAAGCTCATATTCTCGCTTCCAGTCAGTGGCCCGAAAAACGAAGGGAAATTAAAGTTAAATCTGGGAAAACCACCTACTTTTTTAACGATCTTGATTCGACTCCATTGAAAGTGTTTGTAAAAGAAAACTCTTCTTTAAAACTGGCTGAAACTTTTCCCCGACCAGAATCCGACGCACTGAAAAATGAACTGATTGAATTTTCGATGCGAATCAAGAACCATGAGTTTTCCAACGATCAGTCGCTTTGTCTGAAAGTCAGATCCTTGTTAAACGCTCTACATGAAAGTGCGAAGCAAGATCAAAGCTGGGTGGAATGTGAGCTCTAATTTTTATCAAAGCTATAGCTTGATTGTTTTTGCCTTTAACGAAGAAAAAAATCTCCCTTCGACTCTTTACCAAGTGGATGCTTTTTTAAGTCCACTCCCAGAAGGAAAAAAAGAATGCATTATTGTGGATGACAAGAGCAAAGATCAGACACTTAGAGTCGCTAAAGAATTTGCCGAAGGACGACCCTGGGTTAAAGTTGTCGCCCATGAAAAAAACTTAGGAATTCATCAGGCTCTTTTATCAGGTTATCGCCTCGCACAAATGGAAAACGTAGTCGCTGTTCCAGGTGATGGGCAGTTTGCTGTTGATGAGCTCAGAGCCTTTCGAACATTTCCTGCAGGAACTTGCATTAGTTTTTTCCGAGTTCATAAAACTGGTTATTCATATTTCAGACATTTTCTCTCGCACTTCCACAGATTTCTAAATTTAGTCTTATTAAGAGTTCATTTAAAGGATATCAACTGGGTGAAAATTTATAAATCATCTGACCTTCGTGAGCTCACATTTCGATCCGGAAGTGTACTTTTAGAAACAGAAATCTGTGCGCAAATGAAATCAAAGGGAACTCATTTTATTCAAGCTCCAAGTCAGTATTTAGTCAGAAGATTTGATTATTCCAAAGGAGCAAGTGTTCAAACATTGCGCTTTTTATCGAGGGATTTTTTAAAATCCTATTTTCGCCTTGTCTTTAAGATTTATACTTAAAGCTTCCTTTTAACTTCCACACTCGAAATACTTTTTATAAGTCACCCCGGGAATCAAATTGAATTTCGAGAACATCCAGATCACCGGCTTAAAAATTCGAATCAAGCTATAAGATGTTGAATAACTTCTAAATGATTTTACTGGAATTTTTAAAAGATCCTCAAACTCTTCTTGCGAAATCTGTAGGCGATCTAAGCACTCCTTAATTATAGCTGGATCTTCAATCTTATAAATACCATGAGCCCGTTTCAATGCGGACTCTCTGTTCATCTGGCCCGATCTCACCAAAGCCGCATCAGAATTGATATTCATATCAATTTTAAACTTCACTCGATGAACGTATTTTATAAGTGAGTGATAAAGATCATCAAAATAATGTGCACCAGGATACACCCAACTTAATTCCCGTTGAATAATTTCTTCGGCTTCTTTTCGATCATAGGCATAATAGTATAACGGCGTGAATGCTTTGATTCGATGAATGAGAGCGTAATAGATCAGCTCCTTTATTCCTAAATGGAACCCAGGGTTAAGAGGGCTCCACGGTTTAAGAGGCTTTTCACCAAATATTTTATGAATACTTTCTAGATAAGTCCCATCAAAATAGGACCATGAAAGCGGTTTAACCCCTTCCGTACGAAAAGACTGACCGATCAGAATAAGCTTAATTCCATGTCTTAATGCCTCGGCATAAAGCGCCGAAGCAAGACCGATGTCTGTTCCTAAATTCATCTCTGGAACAGACGCTTTCAAAAGCGCTCTTTTAATATCAATGGTTTCATCACGATCGGCCTCGACAATCACAAGAGGAGCGGAAAGCTCTTTACATGCCTTCTTTATATTTTCAAAAGCGATGGGATTTCCAAAACCATCTTGATAGTGAACAACTAATGGCTTCAGCCCCCATTTTTTAACACTCAGCCACAATAAATAGATACTATCTCGTCCACCGCTGACTCCCACAACACAGTTGGGTGCATTCTTCTTTTTGTAAGACAAAAAAAACTGATTAAGAATCCGCTCTCCACGATCATCATTTGGGTATTCTAAGGTGAGTGCTTCATGAAGATCACAGTAATTGCAGATGCCATCTTTGTTAAACTGTATTCCGGGAATTGTGTCATCCTGAATGCAGCGTTGACAAACTGTAGGGTGAGAAGAAACACTCATTAAAGATGAGCGTAATAAAACTTCCACCCAGTGTCGATAGATTCTTCGTTTGGACTGTACTGGGTGTCATTGCTATTGCGATTCACCGCTTGATTTATTATGTCCTTTATTTCCCAGGAAGTTGGCTGTCGGAAGATGGTGCGTGCCGTGCGCTCACATCAGCCGCTATCTCCACTGACTGGGTCTCGAATTTTCATTTTCTCTCTGGAGCCTGGCTGACAGGGCATTTCTTTACAATTGCATTCGTCATGAACTTTATTTCTGATCCCTTATTGGCCTCAATGTCTATAAACTTTCTAAGTGGTATGCTTTTGGTATGGGGGTATTGGAAATACTCTATTGAGATTTCCGATTCCAAAACTGCTCTCGTGGTCCTGTGGCTGACTGCCATCAGCTTTCTTCCCAATTTTATAACTACGACTGCTCTCGTCGAACCTTATTTTTTATGCTGTCTTATCTGGGGAGTTAATTTCCTATTTCAGTTCCAGCGTACAAGAAAAATAAGTCATCTGTGGCTATCTATTGGTCTGCTCTCGATGGCCAACTTTTTGAGATATGATGGGTGGCTTTTTACGTGTTTCTTTGCTGGATACTTGGTTTATTCGGATCGTAAAAGAATAAAAGATCACCTTCCGCTTTTGACACTGGGCTTGATTCCTCTTTTAACAATGTCCGTTCATTACTATTTTCATTCCGACTTTCTCTACGGAGTGCACGTCAACACCATTGAAACTCTTGGAGAGTTAAAGTATCGAATTGGGTCTTTTTCGCCCAGTCTCAAATTTTACAATTTCACTCCTTTTGGGCTTTGGTGGGTGATTCTATTTCCAGTTGGAATTTTTATTTGGCTTAAGAATCGAGGAGATAGATCTTTGCTTTTGATCACTTTGAGCTTGTTCTTCATCTATCAGTTCTCTCAAATGGCGCTTGGACTTTTTCCAATTGAATCGCGCTACACCCTCAACGTTTTCTTATTGATTCTACCTTTTGCAGTGGGTGGGCTTTTGAAATTTAAGAAAACAAAACTGAAGTTTGTTTATTACAGTCTTTTCTCAGCAGTTGTTTTGGTTGGCGAAACCTTTCACCATATATATGCACACCGTTTTGTTCACACTGCAATAAATCACTACCGGCCGGCAACCGAATTGGCTACTCACAATCCAACTCCAATTTTGCCTTCAGAAAAGGTTTTGATTCAGGCTGAAAACTTTTGTTCCGTGGCCTTAGAGCTTGGACTTCGTCACTTTGGACAAATGGATCACTTTGATGCTCCTTCTAAGGAGAAACTCGAATTCTATAACTCAAATAAAGTGCTGATAAACCGACTTAAAGAGAGTCAATATAGCCACGCTTTCATCTACACGCACCACTTTTCACCGAGTTACACCGAGTGGCAGGAAATCTTGTCTGAACTCCCGAAGGGGCTTTACGAAAAAACCTATGACGATGGCCGCGGATTTATTCTAATCCGGCAATAAAACCCAGGTAGACCAGGTTTTCGAAAAAGCATTTTCGAAGAGGCTCGGAATTTCGAAACAAAGACTCTGTGACCTAGAACACAACCGCGGCGGGGTCAGTATTAGTTTATGTAAGAAAATTGCGAAGAAGTTAGATCTTTCGGCGGAATGGCTGGTTAAGTTAGCCCTTGAGTATCAGTTTAAACAAGAGGGAATCAATTTAAGGGTTGGATAATCCGAGATCCGACTGAAAATTTATATCAATTCAAAATTAATCTATTTCTAATTGTACATCGGCTTTGCAATCCTACGTTCACATGAAAATCAGACTGAACTCGTGGGAAAAAAATATATTTCATGTCATCGGAAAAACTGTTGATGGAGAGGCGTGGCCCATTCTCACGATGCCTGAAGCCTGGCAGCTATTCTCAGAACAGCTCGATTTTATCAATGGCGATATCGGTATTCGCAACACTCAAAGCTTTCTTTTAATGAGTAATCATTATCACTGGATTTGCGATCTGGGCGATACAGCCGATTTCGGAGTGCTTGAGTGGTTTCATGAATCAATCAATGTGGGCTTTCTTCACTCGACTCAAAGGTACTTAGGCTCTGTGGTCCCAGTCATGCCTACGGTCTATCGAATTGAACACGTTAAACAGTATCAAACCACTTATCGCTACATCTATAGAAATCCCGTTGAGGCAGGCCTTGTCCGAAAGGCAGAAGATTACCCATATAGCACTCTCCCCTATGTCTTAGGCCTTAAAACACCTGAATTTGAATGCACGGATCAGATGAACTTGATTTATGCGCCAGCGCAGATCCTAAAATGGCTGAACGAAAATGATCCTATCACCTAAATATTTCGTCGATAGGTTCCACCCGCCTCGAAAAGGGTTTGGGTCATCTGTTTCAATGAGCAAACTTTTGAAGCTTCCATAAGAGCTTCAAAAATATTTTCGCCTTTAAGTGCGGTTTCTCTTAGAGCTTCAAGAGCCTTTTCAGCCTCAGACTGGTTTCGATTTTGATACTCGATCAAACTATCCAGCTGAGCTTTCTTTTCTTCATAAGATGCACGCGCAAGCTCAATTTTTGGTGGCACATAGCCGTCCTCTAAAGTTTTAGGATCGACAAAAGTATTCACTCCAATCACTGGGAACTGACCATTGTGCTTTAGAGTTTCATAATAAAGCGATTCTTCTTGAATGCGTGATCTTTGAAACTGAGTTTCCATCGCGCCGAGAACACCGCCTCTTTCATTGATCTTTAAAAACTCCTCTAAAACAGCTTCCTCTACTTGATCTGTGAGCCACTCCACAAAGTAACTTCCTTGAAGTGGGTTTTCATTCTTATTGAGTCCAAATTCTTTATTGATGATCAACTGAATTGCTTTTGCACGCCTCACCGATTCTTCAGTCGGTGTGGTGATCGCTTCGTCATAAGCATTGGTGTGAAGCGAATTGCAATTGTCACTAATTGCAATAAAAGCCTGCAAAGTGGTTCTTATATCATTGAAATCAATTTCTTGGGCGTGAAGAGATCTTCCAGAGGTTTGAATATGATATTTTAATTTTTGCGATCTTTCTGAAGCTTTGTACTTATCCTTCATCGCAACAGCCCAGATTCGTCTCGCAACCCGCCCAATCACCGTGTACTCCGGATCAAGACCATTTGAGAAAAAGAAAGACAGATTCGGCGCAAAAGCATCTACATCCATGCCTCTTGCCTTATAATACTCCACATAAGTAAAAGCATTGGAAAGCGTCAGCGCCAGCTGAGTGATTGGATTCGCACCCGCTTCAGCAATGTGATAGCCAGAGATACTGACTGAATAAAAGTTTCTGACTTTGTTTTTAATAAAGTACTCTTGGATATCCGCCATCATTTTTAAAGCAAAATCGATGGAGAAAATACAGGTGTTTTGCCCCTGATCCTCTTTTAAGATGTCGGCTTGAACAGTTCCACGAACTTGCATCAAAGTCGAAGCTTTGATTTCTTCATATTCTTCTTTTGTTAGTTTTCTTTTGATTTCGCTTTCTTTCTTTTCCACTTGCTGATCAATCGCTGTATTTAAAAAGAAAGCCAAAATCATAGGTGCAGGACCATTGATGGTCATACTGACAGATGTGGATGGATCACAAAGATCAAAGCCTTGATAAAGCTTTTTCATATCTTCCAAGGTGGCAATGCTGACACCACTCTCCCCGACTTTTCCGTAAATATCAGGACGTGGATTTGGATCTTCACCATACAAGGTTACGCTATCAAAAGCGGTGCTTAAGCGCTTTGCAGGCTCTCCTTTAGAAAGATAATGAAAACGTCTATTGGTTCTTTCTGGCCCACCTTCTCCAGCGAATTGTCGTGTTGGATCTTCGCCCGATCTTTTTAAAGGAAAAACCCCTGCTGTAAATGGAAAGTGCCCTGGAACGTTTTCTAGTTTTAAAAATCGATAGCGATCGCCAAAGTCATTTAATTTTGGAACAACGACTTTTGGAATATCGAGCCCACTTAGACTTTGAGTGGTTAAAGGCTGATGAACCTCTTTATTACGCACATGATAAACAAAATCTTTACCAGAATACCGTGCACGAAGATTTTCAAAACCCCGGACTTCTGCGAAATCTTTTTCTCCAAGCTCAGAGACCAATTTTTCTTCCACCTGGCTCAAGATGGTATTTACATCCTTGGCCTTGTCATGAAGAAGCTCTCTGGTTTTAGCAAGGCTTCCAAGCTTCGATGCGATCTCAGACTTCTTTTCAACAGTGGATTTGTATTCACGAATCGTTGAAACGATCTCTGCTAAGTAATTTTGTCTTTCAGGAGGAACGACGACTTGTTTTTTACTTTCAGTTAAAAGCGACTTTGTTTTTTCATTGATTGAAAACCTAAACTCTTTCTTTAACTCTTTTGATTTTTCACTCAATGTTTCAACGAGTTTTAAAAACAACTGATTCACACCTGGGTCATTGAACTGACTGGCCTGAGTTAAAAACACCGGGACTGGAGTGGTTTGATCAAAGATTTTTCTGGAGCGTTTATATTGCTTGCTCACATCGCGAAGAGCATCTTGAGCTCCTCTTCGATCGGCCTTGTTGATACTGACTAGGTCTGCAAAATCGATCATATCAATCTTTTCAAGCTGGGATTGCGCGCCAAATTCTGAGGTCATCACATAAAGAGAAAGATCACTCATTTCTAAAATCTTACTTGAAGCCTGACCAATCCCTGAACTTTCCGCAATCAAAAGATCAAAACCTTTTGATTTCATATGATCTAAAACCAAAGGAAGGCTTTCGCTGATCTCGCTTCCAGATCCCCTAGACGCTAAAGAGCGCATAAAAAGACCTGGGCGCGATAAGGAATTCATACGAATGCGGTCCCCTAAAAGGGCCCCACCTGTTTTCTTTTTAGATGGATCCACGCACACAACGCCAATTTTAATTTCAGGAAATAGGTTTTTAAAGCGAAGTAAAAGTTCATCGACAAGCGAAGACTTTCCAGCTCCACCTGTTCCCGTCACACCTAAAACAAGAGGGGATTTTTCACTGGGAGCGACGGCCATTCCTCTGAGTTCCACTCCAGTGATTTCAACACCAAGTTCTCTTTGAAGAATCGGCTCTTTTAAAAGCCTTGCATCCTCTTTGAGTGCGGAAAAATCTTTTTTTGAAGGTGCATCTTGGTTTTGCGCTTCCAAAACCGAAAAGTCACAGCCCTTAATGATCTCTTCAATCATCCCCTCAAGGCCAAGGCGTCTTCCATCGTCCGGATGAAAAATCTGAGAAATACCATAAGCCTCAAGCTCACGCTTTTCTTCATGGATGATCACTCCACCGCCGCCACCATAAATCTTTACGTAATGAGCCCCCACAGAGTCTAAAAGATCACGAAGGTATTTGAAGTACTCCATATGGCCGCCCTGATAGGAGCTAACGCAAACACCTTGCGCACCTTCTTGAAGAACACTTGAGACCACTTCAAATACGGATCGGTTGTGACCAAGATGAATCACCTCGGCGCCAAAATCTTGAAGGATTCTTCGAATCACATTGATGGCCGCATCATGGCCATCAAAAAGAGAAGCTGCTGTGACAATTCGAATGGGGTTTTTAGGCTTATAAGACATCACTCACCTTTGAAATTCGGTTTTCGCTTTTCTAAGAAAGCGC
>CAZWVK010000007.1:0-11037 GCA_964636785.1 uncultured Pseudobdellovibrionaceae bacterium
ATCGAAAGTAAAAGCGTCGGAAGAATCCAATTCATAAAAGCTCCATTTTTATTTTCATCTCGTAAAGGAATGACAATTTAAAATTCGAACATCTCGCTGAGCTGAGAATTCAAACTGAAGTGGTGTGCGAGAGATAAGGTTGAGTCGTACATCTCCTGAGGCGTTCTCAAACGAAGTCAGACTTGTTCGCTCGATCGCAATAACCTCTTGAACAAGGTTTGAGCGTAAAAAGGTCCCTTCTTGCGTTCGAATGATCTCGATGGTCATTTGACCTGGATTTGGTGCCTGCTCAACACAATAAAGCAAGACCTCACTATTGAGGGTCGGAGTGGCTAACGCCATGGAACTGGCAAGCACAAACGCCAAACAAACGATTGGAAACAGAGTATTTCTCATAAGAAGCTCTCCTGATCAGTTTGACTCAACGTATAATACAGCTTGAATCACATCTCCAGAAGGCTTGTAAAAATGACAGCGTTTCGAAAAATCAACCCGATTTACCGGATAAATTCTCCATGGGGGAAAGTCAGACAGAAGGTCGTATTTGCAGCGGATTCATCCAAATTCAAAACCCCACCATGAGCGGAAACAATTCCGGAGCAAATGCTGAGCCCTAGGCCCGTTCCCACTCCCACCGGCTTTGTTGTGAAAAAGGGCTGCATGATCTTATCGCGAATTCGCTTTGGAATGCCATTTCCTGAATCAACGATAGCGAATCGAGACCCATCATCCGATGTGGAAAATTGGATTCTTATCCAGCGATTCTCGAGATCCCTAATCGCATCAAAAGAGTTATTCAGTAAATTCAACAGGACTTGAGATATCTGGATAGGACGACAAAGCAATACGGCATCTTCAGGCTCTATCTCAACCTTTAGATCGATCCCATGGCCTCTGAATTTTTCAATACAAAATGAAAGAGTGTCGTCGATAAGATCATGCACCGAAATCTCGGTGAGTTCCTCGCTGTCCACTTCACGCGAATAGATTCTCAATCCCTTTACAATTCTTGAAATTCGAAGGGAAGTTTGCTCGAGCTTATCGCAAGTCTTTAGGATTTCCTCGCGATTGAGCTCGCCTTGCTCCAGAAGAATTCTTAAACGATTGGAGTGCCCCATAATTACGGCGAGTGGGTTATTGATTTCATGAGCAATACCACCCGCCATTTCACCGAGCGCTACCATTTTAGAGCTTTGAGCTAAGGCTTCCTGAGCGATCTTAAGGTCTGTGATATCAGTATGAGTTCCCATCATTCGGATGGGCTTTCCGTTCTCTCCCCACTCCACAACAGCACCCTTGCAAAGCACCCAAACTGTACTTCCATCAGAATGTTGAAACCTCAGCTCTTGATAAAATGGATGATCCCCTTGAGTTTTGATGTGCAGGTTGAAATTGCGATCAAACTTTTCCAGATCTTCTTCAAATAGAAGTGCTCGCCACTCGTCAGGATGATGTCGTTTTGTGGATGGATCCACTCCCAACATTTCCCAAAACCGCGGGGATAAATATTCGTAATTATCCTGAATATGCCAATCCCAAAAGCCATCGAAAGTGGAATCGATAATCATTCGCGCATGCGCCTCTGCTCGGCGCTGTTCAGAAATATCGAGAATCTGGGTCACTAAATACTTTGGCTGGCCTAGCTCATCCTTAACAGCGTTCGTGTTCACCAAAGCATAGATGATTCGTCCATTTCGATGGATGTATCGCTTTTCAAACCTATGACTTGTCAGCTTTCCCTGTTTGACATTGTTAACGACCTCAATGCCCAAGTGATGATCGTCGGGATGAGTGATGTCGTTGAAAGTCATCGAAAAAAACTCTTCTTCTGTATAACCAAATGTCTCGATCAAAGCCGAGTTCACTCTCAGCCAGGCACCGTCCTCCAGGCTGACAATACACATTCCAATTGGTGAGTGCTGGAATGCAAGCTCAAACTCCGAATCCTTAAAACGATGTGGAGCGAAGTTCGATGGTTTCGAATTTACTGGCTTTGGCTGTGGCATATCCTGAACTCTATATGGATTCCACAGTGAACGCAAATTGAACAAAAAAAGGGCCCACCAACGAAGATGGGCCCAACGAACCTTAGTGAGTTGAATCACTTATGGAGCTGGAACGTATTTTCCGTTTACACAAACTGCTGGAACAACCTCTTCATGACCACCTACATATCTTCCAGTGTGGATTCCAGTGCGAGATCCTTCTTTGCACTTGCGATAAACCGGTGCAGTCTCACCTTTAACAACCCATTGGCCGTTTACACATGTGCGTGTAACAAGTGGTGCAGTTGGATTATCGCGGTCTGGACCAGATAGCCATTGAGTTTCACCATTGCGCTTACAGCTTTTGCCATAATGCTTACCTGGGTAGTGAGGGCTAACATCGCGGCCATCTGTTGCACGAACGTAACCAATCAAGCAGTGTGAGTTATCGCTAGTTGGTACATAAGCAGGTCTGTCGCCAGTAGTTGAGTAGCGCTCATAAGTGTGCTTGCCAGTAGACAAAACAATTGATCCTGCTCTTTGAACAAGATCCTTTGCTTCTGCGCAAGTCATGTTCGTTGTGTTTGGACGCGCAAATGCACTTGCAGACACAAGCGCAAACGCCAAGATAACTAATTTCATAAATCCTCCCTTTTTTTGTTTGATCAATTCTGATCTTTTCTTCTTTCCAATGGAGGTATTGCTAGAGCAGCTTTAAAATTAATTCAACATCAAGAAGTTTCTACACGAAGGCACTTTCAATCACTTGCGTACATCTCGCAATGATTAGAGTCACAGTTGAACATTTCAAAAATGAGCACAACCATTTTTCGTACGCAGAAAAAATTAAAAATGTACGCGAATAAATTTTTATTTTTTTATGACCACTGTTGTTATTTTAATCCAGTGGAAAGAGTTGTGAGTGAAATTGATAAACTTCATCACCATCTTTTCGCACACCAAGCTCTAAAATCTTTTGATGAAATTCACGAATAATTTCTCTTAGCTTGGCAATATCTTTCTTTTGAATGCAAAACGTACTTCCCTGAAAATCCAACTCTTCTGACTTTTTACTCTCAAGCGACTCGATGGCTTTCTGGGCCATTTGTTTATGGTATTCACGAGCCGCAAGTTTGGTTATCTCAGGATCAAGAAAGTCGGGCCCGGTGCCTGCTCGCCTGAGTGTACCATCTTCCAAACGAATTAAGATTTTATTTCTCACTAAAATTTCAATGGACTCTTCAATACTTTCTTTCGGAACCTTGCCACGAAACTTCTTTGCGATGCTATCCACTTCCGAATTGAAGCTCTTCAATCGTGGCATCTCAGCCAATGCCCAATTGTACCAGTCCGCAATCAATGCAAACTGCTCTGTTGTTAAGTCGGTCGAGTTTCTTAATTCCTTTGGCCGCAACGAGTTTAACAATTTTGTGAGCTGGCGTTTTTCCTCTGCACTCTTCGCGCGGTGAACCAAAGTCATCACTTCAAAGAATCGACTCTCCTGCTCAGAAAGTCCAAGGCTACGAGCCAACAATACAGCAAATGAAAGAGTTAACTTTCTTCTCCCCTTAAGCACATCTGAAAGGTAAGACGGATTCTGATAGCCAAGCTGTCTAGCCCACTCTCGCAAAGAAAAGTTCTTGTCCTGGATTTTTAAACGCTTCATTTCAGCGGTCAAAAATTTGACCGGGTCGCTGTAAGAATAAATCCGCTTAGATGTGTCCATATTGATATCTCTCTAGGTCTAACGGATTTGAGTAAAAAGGAAGGCTATTTTTACTCGAAATGGAATTAGACCCCACTCCTCCAATTTTGATCAGTGCAATATGCGTACATTTCGAGATGCCTTTTGCGTACATCTTGCGGAATTGGGGCATCAACCACCCTGTAAAAACAAAAGAGCTAGCCGAATTTTGTCACTTTAAAGCTCTGGTGTACGCAAAACTCTCGGGCCATAAAAAGGTGGTATAGACAGCCTGGGGAGCATTGTGTAAACCACAGTTGAGTGCATTTTTGCAGAGGGGATCATGCGAAATACTGTTTTTGGAATCCTACTTATTTTTCTTTCTTTCGCTCATGGTGTTGAGGCCAGAAAATACCACGACACACTCTCACTCACCTGCAAGCAAGCCAGATCTCTTCTCAAAAAAGCTGATACATTAATAATGCAAACAGGTGATTTTATTTTTAATCGCTACTATGCAGACGACGGTTTTCAAACTGCATACGTTCAGACCAAAGATCAGAAACACTGCCCTCTTGGATATCTTAGAGATTCAACGCGAATGTCAGGTGAGAATGTATTTATCAGAGCCGCACTTCGCAGTTGCCAGATCGAAGGCGAAACTTATTTAATCAATGATCGAGAAGTTGAAAACACTCCAGGCACACGCCCGATTTATAGTGTTTGTCGAAATGGTCAGAGAGTCCGTATGGACAACTCTCGCCAATTTGTTGGTAAGGGCAGCGGAACCTCGGTGATTGGAACATCATTTCGCGGTAAGAATTAAATACATACTCCCGTGTAATCGGACCTGAGGGCAACGAGGCTTTGTGATTTTAGAAAGTCCTTGTTATCGTTTATACGATGCTGCGAAAGATTCTCACTGGTTCTCTCATCTTATTTATATTTTCATTTGCCACTGAACCATCTGCACAGGCGGCCAAAATTTCAGTGTCATGCGGAGCGGTCGGACAGGAGCTAAAGCTCTGTCAGGAAGCGAGTCTGGCCTGGGGCAAGAAATTTGGTCATGAGGTGAAAGTTGTTTCGGCACCCAATGACTCCAGTGCAAGACTTGGCCTTTACCTTCAGCTTTTAGCTGCAAAGTCAGATGACATCGATGTCTTTGTCGTAGATACAACCTGGCCCGGAATCTTGAGTGATTTCTTTTTAGATCTCAAATCCGCATTGAGTGATGACCAGATCAAAAGCTATTTTCCCGCTTTTATCAAAAACAACACCGTCGATGATCGACTCGTTGCCCTCCCATGGTGGATGGATGCTGGCCTTCTTTATTATCGAAAAGATCTCTTGGAAAAATATAATCGCAAGGTCCCCACCACTTGGGCGGAACTCACTGAAACCGCAAAGCTCATAATGAAGAGCGAAAGAGAAAATGAAAATTCAAAGCTCTGGGGTTATGTCTTTCAAGGCCGCGCTTACGAGGGATTAACGTGTAACGGTTTAGAATGGATAGCAAGCTTTGGCGGCGGCACCATTGTGGATTCGAAGGGTGAAGTGACTGTCAATAATCCCAACTCCCTCAAAGCCTTGGAAATGGTTGCGGGATGGATTGGTGAGATATCTCCAGTTGGGGCGCTCAACTACGCAGAGGAAGAAGTGCGAGGTGTTTTTCAGACTGGAAATGCGATCTTTATGCGTAATTGGCCATATGCCTTTCGTTTGGGGAATTCTTCAGAGAGTCCTATACGCGGTCGATTCGGAATCGCTCCACTTCCAAAAGGTGACCCGGTCACGAAAGACACTCAAGGTAAAAGCGTCTCCACATTGGGCGGATGGTCCCTTGCGGTCTCGAAATTCTCTAAACACCCAAAAGAAGCTATGGGCCTGATACAGCATTTAACAAGTGAAGCCGAGCAGCGCAGGCGCGCTCTTGAAGGTGGATTTTATCCTGTTCTTATCACTCTCTATGATGACCCGGCTTTAAACAAAAAGCTTCCTGAGCTTAAACATCTTAAAGGAATTATTGATTCATTGATCCCTCGGCCGGCACAGGTCACTGGTCACAAATACAATAAAATGAGTGCCGAGTTTTGGGAGGCGCTTTATCAGGTTCTCACTCATAAGGAAAATGCAAAAGAAAGTTTGGAGAAGTTGGAAAAGCGACTCTTGCACATCAGTCGAAAAGGAAAATGGTGATGGAAAAGAGACTTACTCAAGCTTCCAGAGATTGGAATGCCTGGAAGTATTGTCTCCCCGCCATTCTTGTTCTTCTGTTTGTTGCTGTGTGGCCTCTTCTTCGCACTCTTTATCTTTCATTCACGGACGCCACACTAGGACGCATGGACTCAGCAAAATGGGTCGGGTTTGAAAACTACATTTATCTCTTTTTAGATAGTCATTGGTGGATGTCCGTTTGGAATACTCTTCTCTTCACAGCCCTGTCAGTCAGCTTAGAGACGATTTTGGGCCTTATTGTCGCATTGGTTTTGAATTCCCAGTTTCGCGGACGAATGCTCCTACGAACCGCAACACTAGTCCCGTGGGCTATCCCCACTGTGGTTTCTGCGAAAATGTGGGCGTGGATGTTCAACGACACCTACGGCGTGATCAATGCGACATTGATGGACTTAGGCTGGATTGCTTCTCCAATAGCCTGGCTTGCAAATCCAGACCTAGCTCTACTTACGGTTGTGATCGTCGATGTGTGGAAGGCTACACCGTTCATGGCACTTTTGATTTTAGCAGGATTACAAAGTCTTCCCGCATCGATTTACGAAGTGGCACGCATTGAAGGAATCTCACCCATCAAACGATTTATTCATATCACTTTGCCACTTATTCGACCGGCCTTAGCCGTCGCGGTGATTTTTCGAACTCTAGATGCACTTCGAGTCTTTGACCTTCCATTTGTACTCACAAGCAATAGTCGCGCAACGGCGGTGATGTCCGTCTATACCAGACAGCAGCTTATTGACTTTCAAGAAATGGGATATGGATCCGCCGCTTCATTCACCATCTTTTTCCTAATCGCACTTATCACTGTTCTCTATCTGTACAGCAACCGCTCAAGCCTGGGGTTAAGTCGATGAAACTGAAAGAAGTTTTAAAAACCAGCGCACTTTACTTGCTTGTGATCCTGATTTTTCTATTTTCCACATTTCCCTTTTTTTGGGCGATTATTACGTCTTTAAAATCCGGAAGTGCGCTCTTTGAAGTGGAGTTTTTTCCTCAAGCTGTTTCAATCGAAAATTACAAATCTGTTTTTCTTCAGCAGCCATTCGGACGAAATCTTTTAAATTCAGTGATGGTCGCCACTTTGACAGTAATCGGATCTTCAGTGATTGCACTTTTTGCTGCCTATGCCCTTTCACGAAAAAGCTTCACCGGCAGAGGGTTCCTACTTATTACTTTTCTTGGAGTCTCCATGTTTCCCCAGATCGCAGTTCTCTCCGGCCTCTTTGAACTTATTCGAGCACTTGGGCTTTATAATTCCTGGTGGGGACTTATTCTCTCATATAGCATTTTCACTCTTCCATTTACGATTTGGATACTAACAACGTTTATGCGAGGTATTCCCCTCTCAATAGAAGAGGCTGCTGTTATGGATGGAGCAAATCCCATGACGGTTATTTTTAGGATTTTTCTTCCACTTTTAGCGCCCTCTATGGTGACCGTTGGACTCTTGTCCTTCATAGCCGCATGGAATGAATTTTTGTTTGCTCTGACTTTTACATTATCAGATGAAGCTCGAACGGTACCCGTCGCCATTGCACTGATGAGTGGCGCCACTCAGCATGAATTGCCTTGGGGAGCGATCATGGCTGCTTCGGTGATTGTGACGATCCCATTGATTGCTCTTGTTTTGGTTTTTCAAAGATACATTGTGGCTGGGTTAACGGCCGGATCTATTAAAGGATAAATACGAATGGGAAGTGAAGGCATCGAAATTAAAAATCTAAGCAAGCGTTTTGGCCGCAATACTACGGTATTGAACGGAATCGATCTTAAAATTCAGCCTGGTGAGTTTATTGTTTTAGTAGGCCCTTCTGGATGTGGAAAATCCACTCTTCTTCGTGTTCTTGCAGGCCTTGAAAGCCCCACTAGTGGTGAAATTCGAATGGGAAACACAGTGGTTAATGATGTACATCCTTCAGAGCGCAATTTGGCGATGGTCTTTCAAGATTATGCACTCTACCCGCATATGACCATACGTCAGAACCTATCGTTCGGATTGCGAATGAACAAAGTGGATGCAAAAGTTATTGAGGCGAGAGTCGAAGAGGTCGCACAGCTTCTACAGATTTCTAACCTCTTGGCGCGAAAGCCAGCTCAACTCTCTGGTGGACAAAGGCAAAGAGTTGCGATTGGAAGAGCACTGATTAAGAATCCATCGATATTTTTATTTGATGAACCTTTATCCAACCTAGATGCACAGCTTAGACAGGAAATGCGTGTTGAGATTGCAGAACTTCATAAGCGTCTTAAACCGACCATTGTTTACGTGACCCATGATCAAGTCGAAGCGATGACTCTCGCCCACCGAATTGTTTTGCTCAATAAAGGCGTTATCCAACAGGTGGGAACTCCTCTTGAGATGTATAATGATCCAGCCAATGCGTTCGTGGCGTCTTTTATTGGAAGTCCGAGTATGGGTTTTTTGAAAGGCGAGCTGAATATTGAGGGAACTAAAAAGAGCTTCCGCCTCAACTCTTTAAAAACAAATTCTCAAGAAACTCTGGACCTTTCGCAAACTAAAACACCAAACTCATCAGGCTCTTATCTTTTGGGCTTAAGGCCTGAAAAAATTAAGCTTTTAAGAGCCGGCCAGGAGCTACATCCAGGTAGGATTCGACTTAGCGCTAAGGTCCTGATTACCGAGCCTTTGGGTCACGAAGCATTGGTTATCGCTGAGTTGAAAGATAAGCAGCAGATCACCTTGCGCATCACGGATATCGAAAAACTCAGGGCTCTTTCTTCAGGAGAATCCATCGAGATTGGATTCTCTGGCCAAGATATTTACTGGTTCGATCCGAACAAGGACGGCATCAGAGTGAGATAGAACGAATTAAAGGAAGATTTTGAAAAAAAGTTAATGGACCAACTCGGACTTTCCCCATAGATTATTGCGACGCATTATTACTCGCTGGGAGAACCCCTTGATTAAATCCACTGCATTTGCACTCAGTCTAAGTATTTTTTTTACTACATTTGGGCCCGCAATATCTCACGCAGAACCAAAGACCCCATGTCACGACTATCTTAAAGCGATTGTGAAACTTGCAGATGAGGTTTGGGTTTCAGAACGCGAGCAGAAGAGAAAACTAGAGATAAAACTTGAAGCCACAACTGCATCGAATCAGATTAAACACTGGGGAGATGTGGAAAATTCCATTGATCTTGAAAGGATCATGCTCTACCTCGATAGTGGCGAAAGAGACAAGATTGGCGCGATCCTCAAGCCAAAACATCGCGAGATCGTTTTTCGATTAAGAGAAATGGGGAGGCTTGCTCAAGCGCTTGTCGAAAATCCCACGGCCATATCTCTAATCAAAGAATACCAAACCCATAGTGTTGCCTTCGGAAAAGTCTACGATCAGTATAAAACGCACTTAAACCTTTTGATTTCGGTCGCTGAGGGAAAAGGGATTCATAATCTGTATGGAAAGATTCCTCGTATCCGCTCACAACAGTTTGGGAATTATATTATTTATGACTTAACCTCTCCCCTCGCTCGAGAAACTGCAAAAATGGCTCTCTCGACGATCGACGCATTCGAAGATGCATTCTATGCAAATAGCGAGAACGCAAGCATTGTCACAAAAGCAAAAAACTTTTCCAGAGACCTGCGAGTTGTTTTTCGCGGTGGCCTCTCGCCAATTAATGGTGTCTTCGAATTTCGTGTAGAACAGATTAAAAAAAGAAACACTCTGATGTTGAGAATGGGGAAACATGTTTCATATGCATATTTAAAAGCTTTGAGTTTTTCACGAGTTCCGGACCGTTATAAGAAATATGTAATGATGATCGCGGCGCTTTCTTATGACCGTTTGATATTGGAAAGATATTTGGGAAATATTCAAGAGGTGACAGAGATCACTCGCGGGGTGAGTGAAAAAGGAATGTTGGTCAATGTATCTGACCCTGTTCTTGTAGAGAAGCAACTGCGACTTCTTCTGGACCTGAATGCCTCAGGGCTTGATGACGAGCTTCTTGTGACCTTCGCTCGCATTCCTCACTTCAAAGGCGTGTGGGCAAATCTTATGAAGATGGCTCATGACATGAGCCAAGGAGCACAGGGCTATACGCAGTCCTACACCAAGCTTTATGAAAGAATGCAGCACGCCGAAGGGGAGGCTCATAAGATGGGAGATCTAAGTTATATCTTCGAGGCCCCGCTTGGACGCCATATGGCCTCGGTTATTGTCACTGGAAGCTATGTCCTTTTAACAAGCGATTTTATGCTGAAATGGGCGAGCGACTATCGCATCTGGGAAGTCTTTGAGTGGGCTAGGAATGGATTTCCATTGAATTAGGCCACCCCTGATGAGCGATGAGGTACGCCGTACCTTATCCGGCCGTCCAAAGGACTATTTTTATTTAGCTGCCATCCCACTTCGCTCTCGTCCTTGGTACCCTGGGATAGATGAGAGTTTTGATTTCGATTTTATCTTTGAGTTTTGCCATCTTCATTTTGAGTGGATTCGGTGGACGCCCACCTCGCCAAGCACCAAGCTTCGTACCTTCCGACCGTACTGATCATTGGTCGGGATTGAGATCTGCCAGTCAAACCAGTTTCAATGGCGCCTGCTCGCAGGTTCATGTCGACTGCAGCACGCATCGCATTCGTATCATCGGAGCATCAATTTCCTCAGCCGACCAGGTTATCGACTGCGGAAAAAACGGAACAACAAAAAATGGCGAAGGAACGATTGGCGGACTCCACAGAGGTCGGACTGTTAAGGATGGAGTTCGAATTGAAGGAATTTTGGGAATGGGAGATAGTGGAGGCGGACGTGTCTTTCACACAGCTTGGTGGAATCCAGGTCAGATGCCCACGGGAGTCAACAGCTCAAAAGGATGTATTCGCGTCTCTCCCAATGTTTTAAAGATTTTAAAAAAGTGTAAAGGTGCTAGGCTAAGTATCACTGGAGCGACGGACAGAAGCCGAATGCCGAAGAATCGCTCTAAGACGAGGAGATAAAATGTTACGTTTCCTATTTCTGATTGCTGCCTTCTCATTTAGTGCATTTGCGACCAATTCAGATCCTCATGCTGTCGTTATTGATCCACCTGCAGAAGTTAAACTGATCGATTTCGACAGATGCAGCTTCACTTTTGAAATCGAGTTGGTTGGCGAAGAAGGGGCCG
>CAZWVK010000007.1:11047-40966 GCA_964636785.1 uncultured Pseudobdellovibrionaceae bacterium
AAGTGGTCGCATCTATCGCCTCCATTTCCAAAGGGCTTCTTAAAGATTCACCAGATGCATTTCTAAATCGAAAGTTTTCTATTCAGAAAAAGATCGCCTTTCATCCCCCACCCTATCTGGATAAACGAAGGAAAGAGCTCTGTAAGTAAGCTCCCTTATTTCCGTCTGGCATAAGCTCTGCTAAATAGACCATTGCAGCGACCTTCAGGTCGCTCCAATGGTTTTATAGAAGTTCAAAGCTGCCATTGAGCGGCTGGATTTGTCGAATATTGGCTCACCCAGAAGGATGTTTAACAGTGAGCTTTATTTTTAAAGGCCCAATGAAAGTTATGACCGCACTGATTTTTCTCAGCTTATCTAGTCAGGCCGTGGCGCTGTCTGAGAACATACCTGTTTTTTCAGAGCTTCAAGATGCGAATGATAAAGTGAGAGCTGAGTTCAGTGCGTGGGTCAATAAACTGACCGAACGAATGAAGGTCAAAGAGGGCTCGCTCACCTTTTATGGTATTCGCCTTGAAAACGAAGAAAATGAGTACTGCGGCCTTGGCTTTGATGGAAGAATCAATAACAGCCTTCGCTTTTATATTTTTCTAGGTGAAGGAAAAAACTGTATCGATCGCGCAGTGGATATCCCTGTCGTAAACTATCAAGCGGTTGAAATCACAATGAACAAGGAATTTATAGAGTTAAGATCGGTGTATTCGATTCAAGGCTATAAAGACCTTAGAGATTATAGATTACGAATCGAAATTGGTGAGAGCGGATTTCCAATAAAAGCGATCGGCAAAGTGTATTATGAAGACGACCGCAAGCCTTATGAAAACACATGTGTATTTCCAACAAGCTAACTGCGCAATTCCACTGCCACCGGTGGCAGTGCCGTTCGGTTAAGGAGATTGCCAAATAAAATTGAGTAGATAGAATAAAAAAAGCCCTGTCGATATCAGGGCTTTAAACTCCAACCACGGGAGCTGAACACGCGGATTAGGTACGGCGTACCTTTGGACAGTTGAATTATTCGCAAAGCAAAGTGGAAGTACGAACAACCACGCCGGGCTGGCCATCCTCAGACACCATGGTCATGCTGAATTCCAACTGCTTTTGGTCATCAGACACATTAAGCACAAATTGGGCACGCTCATTGGTGTGAGGGTCTACAGCCACATGCTCCTGTTCGCCCTTTAGATAAAGAGGCCCAGTGTAGCTGATGGGATTGCCGCCAATAGAGATGTGTACAGATGCGGCTGTAACCTGACTTAGAGGATTCTCTTGGTTGATTATAACCATCGCCGTTCTTGGAATTGGGTCTGGCGTGAAGACCGTTTCGATCAGAACTTCACCCTCACAACTCACTTCAGCCACAGAACAAGCATTCTTCTTATTCGCCAAGGCTGGAAGACCGAGAAAAAGCACCGCCAAAAAGATTAAAAAACGCATAATTTCCCCTTTTTTTTGTTTAGTTGGTCACTAGCTTGGATTTTCTGGGGACACAACCAGGAAGTGGCCACATCAACTCCCTTGAAAAAAATACCTCTAATCGCATATGTTTGCGGATTAGGTACGGCGTACCTCGGGTTTTTCCGGCGTACCTTTTGGTTTTGCAACGGCCGATTCCTCTTTTCGAGTCCCATCACTCCCATTCTCATCCCTCCCTCCGTGACTCACACGAAGAGACACGAGCTAGACGAGGCGCAAGGAAGTGAGCGCGGAGGCGTACTTCACAAGTACGCCGCACAAGCGAATGACCGAGCAACGAAGTATAGCGAAGTGGATCTGAAGTGTGGTAGGGGCTGAGGGACTCGAACCCCCGATCCGCCGGTTATGAGCCGGCTGCTTTAACCAACTAAGCTAAGCCCCCCAAATAAAAAAGGCGAACTCCTATTCAGAGTTCGCCTATAATTTCTTTCAAAGAACTACTAACTGTCAATAAAGGCTTTGAGTTTGCCAGATCGGCTTGGGTGACGAAGCTTACGTAACGCTTTCGCTTCAATCTGACGAATACGTTCACGAGTCACATTGAAGTCTTGTCCCACTTCTTCCAAAGTGTGATCGCTTTCTTCACCGATTCCAAAGCGCATTCTTAAGACCTTCTCTTCTCTTGCGGTCAGAGTGGAAAGAACACGTCTCGTTTGTTCAGCCAAATTCAGATTCACAATCGCTTCCCCTGGGTTGATGACCTTTTTGTCTTCAATAAAATCCCCAAGATGTGAATCTTCCTCTTCACCCACCGGCGTTTCAAGAGAGATTGGTTCTTTTGCGATCTTCAGAACTTTTCGAACCTTATCGACTGGCATATCCATTTTAGCTGCGATTTCTTCCGGATTTGGCTCACGTCCAAGCTCTTGAACAAGGTAGCGAGACGTTCGCACCAGCTTATTGATGGTTTCAATCATATGAACTGGAATTCGAATGGTTCGCGCCTGATCCGCAATGGCTCTTGTGATCGCCTGACGAATCCACCAAGTGGCATAAGTTGAAAACTTATATCCTCTTCGATATTCGAACTTATCAACGGCCTTCATCAAACCGATGTTTCCTTCTTGAATCAGATCCAAGAATTGAAGACCACGGTTGGTGTATTTCTTCGCAATTGAAACCACCAAACGAAGGTTTGCTTCCACAAGTTCGGACTTCGCTTTATCCGCTTCTCTTTCACCTTTCCAGATCGCTGTGTAAGTGTCGCGGATCCACTCAAAGTTCATTTGAGTTTCTTTTTCCATTCGATCAAGACGTGCTTGAGCATCCGAAGCTGTGAAGTAATGAGTGCGGAACTGATTGAGAGTCAATCCAGTCTCACGAGTCATCTTTTTTACTTCATCTTCATTGTTGTTCTCCAAAGTCTTCGCTCGAGCTTCAAGCGCAGCAAGGTCTTTGGAGAACGTCTTCTCTACTGCAGTTCTTACACGTTTTCTTAAAACAGTGCTTCGGCTTACAAGGTTTTTAAACTTAATAACAATACGGTTGATCGTTTTACGGTTGAAGTTAATGGACTCAAACGTCGTCATCAACTCGGCATTCAACTCACGAATCTTTTCCGCTATTTCTTTTTCTGCAGCTGATGCGTGAGGCGCATTTCTCATTGATTCGAAATACTTCTGTGCTTTTTTACGATAGTTTTGAACGTGACCAATCAACTCATGAATCTTCTCAATATATTCCTGTTCATCATATTGAGTTTCTTCATCTTCAAGACCACGGAAGATGGCTTTTACTTTCACTCGTCCTTCATCAAGACGTTTTCCAAGTTCAATGATTTCATTGGTACCAATTGGTGAAAGCAATATCGCTCGAACGATTTCACGCTCACCAGCTTCGATTCGTCGAGCAATTTCCACTTCCCCTTCACGGGTCAAAAGTGAAACACTTCCCATTTTTCTTAAATAAAGGCGAACGGGGTCGTTGCTCTTCGTATCGGTGTCACCAGCATCTTCGTCTTTTTCTTCGTCCTCAGAGTCTGGGTCCGCAAGAAAGAAGCGATCCTCTTCCTCTTCCCCTTTTTGAGATTCTGATTCGTCCGTTAAAGTGACTCCTGCAACCTCAAGCGCTTGCATGAACGTATCAAGCACACTTGGATTGGTAATTTGAGGTGGAAGGAGTTCATTGATTTCTTCAATGGAGAGAGATTCTTGGTCTTTCGCAATTTTCAGGAATCGCTGAATCTCTTCCTTGATCAGCTCCTGCTGCTCTTCGACGCTTAATACTTTTTCGGTTTCATCCCCATCTTGGGACTTGTTCTTTTTACTCATTCGCATCTGGCTCCTGATAAGAAGGGGTTTCATCCTGCTTATTCGCAATTTTTGATTGGTCTTTAATGTCTTGTCTGTGGCGTTGGATATTCATTAATTGTTCCAATTTCTCTCTCTGTTCGAGACCTTGGGAACCTTTTAAATTGTTCAAGAGCGCACGAGACTGGGACCTTAAAAACTTTTCCCGTATTCTTTTTATACAGTCTTGTATTACCTTCCCTGCCGCTTCATCTGTCAACGCTTGAAAAGGGGCGGTTAAATGCAAGGTCACTGATTCTCCGGGTTCGACTTTCGACAAAAGCAAGGAAGAGAGACTATCAAACTTGGAAGGGTCTTGTCTATAGAGGCGTTCCACCCGTTCAAACACCATTTTTATTCCCTCCGATTCGAACCACTCCCTCACTTGGGAGTTTAAAACTTCCTCTAGATAGACACTCTTAAGCAGAGAAACGTTTAATAAATCGATCTCCGCTCGTGAGGCATTTTTCAATGAAATAACCTCAGAGTGCGGATTTTCTGGCCGGGATCTTGCAGGCCTGCCCGCATTCGAGCTCCGGCTTGCTGTATTTCTCCCATGGGTTCGTGATCGCCAGTTCGGCTGATTGCGCGAAGAGCTCGGCCTTTCCACAGGAATCACAGCCTTATCCACATTCAATATGTAGGCTAAACTCTCTATGTAAAGTTCTCGAAGACTTGGATTTTCCGTGGCTTCAAGCACGGGAACCATCTTATCAATCAGTTTTGTTTTATCAGATGAAGCGCCACCGGTCTGGCGGACCTCTTCCTCTAGCAAAATATCAAAAAGATCTGAGGATTTCGAAATCTGCTCACGAAGATTTTCTACACCATGTGCTTTTAAATAATCATCCGGATCCATTTTATCAGGAAGAAAGAGCCCTTTTACATAAAGACCCTCTTTCAAGAGAATCGGCAGAGAGCGCTCTGCTGCGGATCTCCCGGCGGAATCACCGTCGAATAAAACCACCGCATTGGGAGTGTAGCGCTTTAAAATTTTAGCGTGGCGATCCGTAAGCGCTGTTCCCAATGTTGCCACCGCATTGGAAATCCCTTGGCGATCGAGTGCAATCCAATCCATATAGCCTTCGACAATTATGGCTTGATCCTCTGTGCGAATGTGTTTTGCAGACCAATTCAGGCCATAAAAAACCTGACCTTTATGAAAAATTTCAGAGTCTGGGCTATTGAGATACTTCGGATGCTCATCTCCAATCACCCGCCCACCAAAACCAAGGCATTTTTCTGTGGGAGAAAAAATAGGAAACATCAATCGAGAGCGAAAAAGATCGAAATAGCCTGGCGAGTTTCCGCGCTTTTTGGAAAGCCCCACTTTCTCCGCAAGCTCAAGAGGTGCCTTCTTTTTGAGTAAGGCATCACTTAAATCCGACCAATTCGCACTCGCCCAACCGAGCTTATAAGTCTTCACATCATTTTCTGTGAGCCCACGTGCTTCAAGATATCTCCAAACCTCATGCGTGCGCTCAAGACGCATCAATCTTTGATGATAAAACTCGGCAGCAAAACCATTGATTCGAAATAAAAGTTTTTTCTCTTCCTGGCGCTCAGCCCCACCCCATTTTTCATCTTCTTGTGGAAGAGGAATCCCTGCGCGACCAGCTAAGTATTCAACCGCCTCTGGAAAAGTGAGACCCTGATAATCCTGAACGAATTTAAAAACGTTTCCAGACGTCTTGCACCCAAAGCAGTGATAAACCTGTTTGATATCGGAAACTGAAAAAGATGGAGTCTTCTCTCCATGAAATGGACACAGGCCCTGATAACCAGAGCCTGATTTTTTTAAAGTGACATACTGTGAGACAACCTCAACCAAATCGGAAGCATCGCGAACGCGTTCTATGAATTCCTCATTGAACTTCATTGGCTAAGATTGCAAACGACTTTTGACGATCTCGCTGATAGTTTTGCCGTCTGCGGCTCCTTGAGTTCGGTTTTGGACCTCTTTAATGACAGCGCCCATTTGTTTAATATCTTTCGCGCCTAAACTCTGAATGACCTCTTCCACCACTTTCTCAACCTGCTCTTTTGAAAGCTGAGCTGGCAAATAAGCTTCAAGAACAGTGAGTTCAAACTTCTCTTTGTCCGCAAGATCCTGGCGTCCCGCTTTTTCATACTCTTCAATAGAGTCTTTGCGCTGCTTTGCCAGTTTCTTAACGACAGAAAGAGTGTCTTGCTCTGTCATTTCATTGGGACGAACTTCTATTTCTTTATTTTTGATGGCCGCTTGAAGCATACGGATCGCGCTTAAACGATCCGCTTGCTTGTTTTTCATGGCCTCTTTCATGTCTGCTAAAACCTGTTCACGCAAAGACATTTCGATGACCTTCCTTTTTTAGGATTAGAACTTACGGGTTTTTTTATTCGCACGCTTTCGTGCAGCAATAGACTTCTTTTTTCGTCGTACACTTGGTTTTTCGAAGTGTTCGCGCTTTTTAACTTCGGAGAGAACACCTGATTTTTCACAGGCTTTCTTAAAACGACGGAAGGCTTGTTCAAAAGCTTCGTTTTCACGAATTCTGATAAATGCCATAATCAACTCACCTGCCTTCCGATTCTTTGGGTTTTAAGTCTTGTAGGGATAGCAAATTGCGTCTAGAAACTCAAACTCTATGGTTAAAAACCCGGCTGATGAAATTTATATGCGCCGCGCAATCGAGCTGGCTGGCCAGGCCGCCAAGCTTGGCGAAGTCCCTGTGGGTGCGGTTTTGGTGGAAAGGACTGGTGAGTCGGCCCCTCAAGGCCGCGTTCTGGCCGAGACCTTCAATCGAAGAGAGCTGGATCAGGACCCACTCGCTCATGCTGAGCTTTTGGCTTTAAAGATAGGATCTGAGAAAAAGAAGGCATGGCGGCTGAGTGGCACAACTCTTTATGTGACCTTAGAGCCCTGCTTGATGTGCGCAGGAGCAATTGTAAATGCCCGAGTGGATCGTGTGGTTTTTGGTGCTTTTGATCCAAAGGGTGGAGCCGTTCGAAGTCTTTATCATGCGCTTGAAGATTCACGCTTGAATCATAGATGTGAAGTTTTAGGCGGCGTTCTTGAGAGTGAATGTGGTCAGCTTTTGTCTGATTTTTTTCGCGGTCTGCGACAGCGTTGACGAGACCCACTTCCGCAGTGAGAGTGATACAAGCATTTAGGAGACTTATTTATAATGAAATCCTTGTTTATAGCTTTAATATTGACCTTCACTTCGCTGAGTCTCGCGCAGGACACTCTTCCCACATTCACCTCCAAAGGGATGAGGGTTTCTACAGAAAAAATTCTCAACAACAGCGGCGATACGATCTGGTCCATGGCGTTTATTGACAAGGACACCATGGTCTTTACTGAAAAAGGTGGCAAGATTAAGACTCTTAATCTTAAATCTGGAAAAACAGCTGAGATAAAAAATCCACCGAAATCGCACGTATGGGGACAAGGCGGACTTTTAGATATTCACCTTCATCCTGAATTTAAATCAAACAAGGTACTCTTTTTATCCTTCACTAAAAAAATAGCGGACAAATACACAACTGCTGTTGTCACGGCCAAACTCGATAATGGCGCGCTTAAAGAGCACAAGGAAATTTTCGTTGCAAACAATCCAAGTCGCGAAGCTCAGCACTTTGGATCTCGCTTTGCACATGACGAGAAGGGCTATTTGTATTTTACAGTCGGTGATCGCGGAGAGCGTGATCTCGCTCAGAAACTAAATTCCGACCAGGGAAAACTTCATCGCCTCAAGCTCGATGGCTCAGTTCCTGACGACAACCCCTTTACTAAAACCAAAGGAGCGCAAAAAACAATTTGGAGTTTAGGACATAGAAATCCACAAGGGCTTGCTTTTGATTTTGAAACTAAAACACTCTGGCTTCAAGAACATGGCCCACGAGGCGGCGATGAAATCAACAGGATTGAAAAGGGATTGAATTATGGTTGGCCCATCATCACCTATGGCAAAGAATACTGGGGCCCAACGATCGGAGCCAAAGAGAAAAAAGGGTTAGAGCAGCCGACCTTTCATTACACTCCAAGCATCGCACCTAGTGGATTTGCCGTTTATCGAGGAAAAGCATTTCCAAACTGGAATGGGGATTTGCTTTCAGGCGCACTGAAACTCACTCACCTCAATCGACTGGAGATGAGCTCGACACAGAAACCGATTAAGGAAGAGCGCCTTCTGGAGGATCTAGAAGAGCGCATTCGAGATGTCCGTCAGGGTCCAGATGATCTCATCTACCTCTCCACAGATTCGGGAAATATCTACCGGTTAAAGCCGATCAAAGTGAATTGAGTCCTGAATTTGGACTCTTTGTTTGTCCTGACCTTCAAGAACATTCTCAACAATGTTCTCTGTGTCGACACCATAGCCTTCTTCTGTTTTCTTTAAAGGAAAGGTGACGATCACCTGATCCTTTGAATTCTGCAAAAGGAAGTTTCCAATCCCACCTGCAATCTCGAAAATAAAGTGTTTTAAAGATTCAAAATCCTGAGCTGGAGCAATGACGTTGCCGTCCTCAAAGCCTATAGTGACATAGCCCGCAAAATTTTCTTCTTTTTGAGCCGCTTCCCCAGCGATAGATAGAAATCCTTTTTGAAAATCAATTGGAATAAAATGTCGAAGCATGGGATTCACTCCTGTGACATCGAAGCGATCGACCTCAAATTCAATATCGAAGGCCAATGGATCCGTTAAGGGGTTTACATTCCCTTCTGCATGAATCGAATCCTTGCCCATAATTTTTCCATTGACCCAAAACGGCCCACCAGAAGAGTCGGATGGCCTTGTGTGAAGATTGTGTGCATCGAGATCAATTTGGGAAATATGAATCCGATCCTGCTCAGCCACCTCTTTCTCGGCGTCCAGATATTCAAAGCGGCCGTTACGGACTTCAAAAGTTTCAACTCGAAGTGGACTCAACGTCTCAAGCATTCTTCTTGTCGCTTCAGGATCAGCCTCCTCAGGATCTATAACAATCTGATCCTGTCTATACCTAAACACGGGACCCCAAATCGTCACCGACGCCAAAACGTCTCCAGTGAGAAGCGGCCCCCATTCCACACCAATATCGACTTCATCCACTGTGAACAGGGAATGATCGGACTCTTTCTTTTTGATTTCAATTCCACTGATTTGATAAGCTCCGCGCCACAGAGCGAGGCTGAAGTTCTGTGCCGAACCCGTGTATGGGCCAAGATCTTCCATCGTTTTATTTATATAATGAAGTGCAATCGCAGGAAGAGCCGCTCTTAGAACCAAGAGCAGCCCGGCAATGCCAATCAAAACCAAATGCCATTTTTTCATATATCGTTATTTAGTGGAGGGGCGAAGTATAAGGTGTGCGCGATGGCTCTCTTGGCGGCGGTTCCATAACCGTTTCTCTGCGAACCACGACCTCACGCTCCCTTCGATCTTGAATCGCTTGCGCAATCCGATCAATCGCACAGGTCAAAGTATTGCTATCCTCGCGAACATGCTCATGATCTTTCTTGGCCGACTTTCTCCAAGGCGAAAGAACGTTTGTGTATGCGCCGATATAAAGTAGCACTGCGCCCAGCACAATCATCCCCAATCCAAACCACAAGCGCGGAGAGAAATAAACTCCGCCCGTATCCACCAGCTGATTTCCCAAATCAATTCCGCTGACTACGATTCCAGCAACTACGGTCAATGCACCAATCAATGAGATTGCAACCACTCGGATAGTGAATTTAACAGATTGGCGGACGAAGTCTCTTGCCATTGGCTGAGCCGTGTTGTGAAGCAAAGCTGAAAAAATCTGGTTGGAAATAACTGAAGCTAGAATCATAAAAAGCGATCTAATCATTGGTTCCTCCTTATTGAAGCGAGAGCCCTAAGGCTCTCGCAGAATTTTTAGTGACGATTTCGCGAAAAAAGAAGTCCGATGGTTAGACCGGCGATGGCCGCCGCACTGATCGCATAGAACGGATGGCGAGAAACCGTTTCTGAAGTTCGTCTGCGGGCGATGTCCGCTCTCTCTCTCAACTGATTGGACACATCGGAAAGTTGTTCGGAAAGACGTTGAGTTCTTTCAGAGATAATCTCGGACACCGACTGAGCTGTGTCTCTCACCTGATCCTGGACCTGATCCGCCATTTTACTCGCAGAACGTTTCGCTTGATCGGCCTTGTTTTTTGCCGTGCGAGAAACTTCATTTGAGCTCACTGACTGTCTGTTGGAGTTATCCATTGTCTTTTTCCTTTCATTGATGTGTCGCCCGTAGAAAGAGCCAACACGTGGTTTAGCAATAAGCTTCAAATCTAAATGACCGCGTTACCAAGTGCTTCTAATGAAAATTGAGAAAGTATTAAGATTTATACACATTTACTTATCGATCTGTTGTTGATCGTCAGAATGTGATTCAATAGATTGACTCATTGAGCAGAGTAGCTATCTAGATAAGGAGAAGCATAAAATGATCGATGTTGAAAATGAATCTCCGCCGGAAGATTTTCTGGTTCCTTATTTGCCTGAATTTATTGAAAGACGTTATCAGGAACTGAGTGAACTCAAAGTCAGCAATGAGTCCCATGACTTTCCTGCCGTGAAGAAAATTGCTCACAACTGGGCTGGGGTGTGCGCTCCCTACGGATTTGAATCTTTGGCTAAAATTGCTCGTGATATTGAAAGAATGGCGGAAGAGAAAAATGCTCCGCAGATTTCAGAAGCTGTTGAAGAGATTGAAGACTATCTGGAAAAGAAAAAGGAAAGTATTTAGAACTGAAATCTTTGAGTGCTTTCGTCTCCCATTAAAAATCCTTCTGTTGAGAGAAAGTAACTTTCTACTTCCACTCGCTCTTTATTGATATCGAGCATATGAAAACTATTGGCTTCTCCACTGCGAAGTCTCCACGAGGTGGACGTTCCAGAAACAATAGAGAGGATCTTATGATCATCTTCGATATTTTGATATTCCGCGGATATAAGATGAGAGTGTCCTGACAAGATAATATCAGGCTTTAGTCTTCGCACCCTTTCCATTCCTGCAATCCACCTTTTGTTATTTGGATTAATGAGAGGGTGATGACATGCAATCACTTTGATTGTTCCTTTCGGGCATTCATCAAAAAACATCTTTGCTTTTAAAAACTCATGTTCTGAAAACCCTCCTTCGACCAAGCGTAAGCGATTCACAGTGCTTAGACCCCAAATCGCGACTTCATTGTTCGAATAGTTTCTAAGGGTGTGGAGCTCAATAAACTTTCTATAATTTTTAAGCGGCTTAAAAACTCGTCGAACCCAGTTATAGAGTGGAATGTCGTGATTGCCCGGGACGGCAAGTGTCGGCCGCGGAAGCTTCTTTAAAAACTCATGAGCCTCCTCGAACTGTTCGGATCGCCCGCGCTGAGTCCAATCCCCCGTCACAACAATAAGGTCAATGAAATCCTGTTGTGTTCCAACAAATCTCTCAATAGATTGTAGTGCACGAGTGCTAATGGCACCAAAGTGAAGATCGGAGATATGCAAAACTCTCATATAAATTCCCTATGAAAAAGATCATTCTATTCATTAATCCCCGTTCACGAAACGGGAAGATGCACTCACAATTCGTAATTGACTGGTTAAAGCATAATCAGTTCGAGATCCTCAATTCGAATCTCAGCTGTGGTGAGGATGAGCTATGTCGGACTATCATTAATCTTAAAGATTCAGCCGATTTGGTTATTATTGGCGGAGGTGACGGAAGCCTGCGGTCTGCGCTTCCCGGTTTAATTGAATCCGATCTTCCACTTCTTTATCTCCCTATTGGCACATTGAATAATTTGGCACGCACATTGGATCTGCCATTTGACGTGGAGAGTAGCCTTAAACTGATTGAGAACCATAAAATTGAAAAGATACAGGTCGGCATCGCAAATGGGATTTTATTCCATACAGTTGTGGGGCTGGGCTTGAGCACGCAGGTCAACCGCTTGGTTCGTTCGGATTTAAAGCGCTGGTTTGGAGCTTTGGCATTCTTTTGGACAGGACTAAAAGTTGTTTATCGGATGTCTCCATTTCGCGTGACTCTGGATTTAGACGGCAAAAGACATTCTGGACGCTCCTGGCAGATGACAATCTGTAATGGGCGCTATTACGGGTCGGGATTCGAAATTTCTGCCAATGCTTCAATGGATGATGGCTTACTAAGAGGATTGAGCGTTGAAACTGCGAAATGGTGGCACGCAATGAGATTTATTCCCGTTCTATTAACGAAGAAGAATTTTTCAGCAGATAAACTCTTTAAATTCAAAGCAAAAAACCTGTTCTTAAGCACGGGTCGTCGAATGAGCGTTGATCTCGATGGCGATGTTAAGACAAGGACTCCACTTGAGTTGAGTATTCATCCCAAAAGAATATCGATTCTTGTCCCCTCTAAAGCTCCGTGATTTTTTCAGGGTGGGTGCTTTCAAGAAGGGCTCTCACTTCTTTTTTTCTTTCGGGCGGAGTTTTTACTCCCACTAGCACGGATCCCTTTCTGACTTTCTCATCAATGAATTCCGCTTCGGGCTTTCGAAAGCCAAGCCCGATCAAACCCCCAATCAATCCACCGGCACCCGCTCCAACCAATGAGGTGAGCAGTGGACCTGTGGCTAATAGACTCACTCCACCAGTAGCCGTGATGCCGCCAACTGCAGCAAGACCCGCAATTGCAGCGCCAGCCGCTGTTCCTGCACCTGCACCAACGGACGTACCTTCTGCGGCAAATGTTTCTGTTGAAGATTCAGAAGCGAGAACGGAAAGTTCTTTATTGTCAAAACCCAAAACCTCGAGCGCCTCAATGGCTCGGCCGGCTTTTTCATAATCTGGGTAAACTGCTGAGACTGTTTCAACCATGACGGTTCTCCACTTGATGACTGAAAAAATAAAACATTATCAGCGAGCTGGCCTCTCAGGATCGTCATCAGAATGTCTAAAAATAGTCACAAAACGCGTGTTATTTAAATCTTTAAACACTTCTTTAGCAACGGTAAGACAACTTTTCTCCTGCTCAGTGATAACTTCTTGGAACATGATGGAGGATCCATCACCCCTTTTGTAACCCCTTTCCACGGAGGATTTCTAAAGGGACCAAAGAAAGGATTTTTTATGTCACTCTTACTTAGATTTTCATCCACAAAAATCACAGGAGCTAGTCAAGAAGGCAAGAACTCTGAAATTTCACTGGATGTTTCTATGATTGAAACTGACTCGATTGATACAACGATTTCCGAGGCCACATCCTGCTCGGATGGACGGGAAAGCCGTCCATTAATAAAAAGATTAATGTCACAAGTTAAAACCGATAGAATGTCCTATCGAAGATCAGAGATTGCGGTTTAAGCTCAGGGGCTTGATGGATGTCCTCTAGTCCAAAGGTGACGCGAACCCTAGTTGCTGGAGCTGGAACTGCTGGAATCGTGGCCTTCAAAGCATTCGAGCGGTCCTCTCATCCAGCACTCCTCTTTGATGGAGGACCACTTGGTACCACGTGTGCGAGAGTGGGGTGCATGCCTTCAAAGGCTTTGATTGAACTTGCCAAGAAAGCTCACCAAACGACTCAGTTGGCAGAAAGTCGAATTCTTTCAGTGGAGTCTAAACCACAGTTCAGTCTCCTAAAGGCTTTGCAAACTGTGCGCAAGCTGCGCGATCATTTTACGAACTCCAATATTGCGGATGTTCATGGATTTGGTGATCGATTTGTACCTGCAAATATTCATTTTACTTCCTCAAATCGCGCCACTGCTTCCAATGGTGACAATATTGAATTTGAAAATGCACTCATCGCAGTTGGAAGTTCCCCTTTTATCCCCGATTCCTTTATTGATCAGCGAGATGTGTTTACCTCAGACAGTATTTTTGATTTAGAACACCCAATTGATTCATTGGAAATTATCGGATGCGGAGCTATTGGCTTAGAACTCGCCCAGGCTTTTGCTCGATTTGGAGTTCATGTTCGCATTTACTGCGAGGAATTTCGCTTAAAAATGCTTCCTGATCAGGAACTTCACTCTATCTATCATCAAATGATTCAAAAAGAAGTGGAAATCATCACCGGTGTCGAAGTTTTTCACAGTGGCAAGCGAAACGAATTGCAAATTGGCAACGAAAGTATAAATTTCGAAGCGTGTCTGCTTGCAGTTGGAAGACAATCAAATATCCAGAATCTTGGAATTCCCGTTGAAAAAATCGAGTTGGATGAAAGCGGACTGCGAATTAAAAATTCAAATTTTTTCATTGCTGGAGATGCTGGCGAAAGAGGGTCTGTTGTTCACGAGTCTGAGATGGAAGGTCGAAGGGCGGCGAAGATGATTCTAGGTCAAAATGATCCTGGAGAATCGCGAACACGCATCCGAATTCTCTTTACAGACCCACAAGTTGCAGTGGTTGAAAGACGTGACCATGAAACCGATTCTGTTGATGAAGTTCTTCTCTACTTGACCTCACAGGGACGCTTTACTTTAGCTCAGGAAAACTATGGCGCAATCAAGCTTCACATTGAGCCACGCTCAGATGTTATCCTCAAAGCCTATATCGTATCGTCCCAGGCTGAACATCTCGCCCATTTCATCTTCAGTTACATTGAGCTTGGGCGCACCTATAAGGAGCTAAGGCACTCTACTTTTTATCATCCGAGTATTTATCAGTCCTTTCGCATCAAACCAAAACGACAAAAGGAGAATAATTATGTCTAAACATAGAAGCAATATCGATCATTCGCAGAATCCATCTGATAAGGTTCAAGATATTAGTATGGAACACTTTGAAAAGAACACGGGTAGAAAAGTCGATCACGAAACTTTGAATCGCCATTCCCGAGCTGATGTGTTAGATCGAAATACGAAAAACAGAGCGCGAGACTCTATTTAATTGATTCAACCTAAAAGCCAAGGAAGAACGCATGGGTCGTTTGGAAAATGGAATTTGGACTCAGTCCGCTGTCGCGCCTACAGATGAACAGGGTAAGTTCAATCGGGAAGAATCTGCTTTCCGTTCGACGATTTCAAACGACCATGACGTTTATAAACCAGAAAAAGGACGTTACCATCTCTACGTTTCCTATGCCTGCCCGTGGGCTCATCGCGCACTGATATACCGCCAGCTAAAAGGTTTAAACGATATTATTTCAGTTTCAGTCGTGCATCCCGAAATGCTAGAAAACGGCTGGGAGTTTCGCACAGACTTTAAGGGTGCCACTGGAGACTTAGCCGAGGGAAAGAATTACCTCTATGAGGTCTATCAACTGGCAAATCCCAAGGTGAACGGAAAAGCAACTGTTCCCATTCTATGGGACCGAAAAACTAAATCCATCGTCAATAATGAGTCTTCTGAAATAATTCGGATCTTCAATTCCGCTTTTAATAAATTGACTGGAAATGAAGCTGATTTTTATCCACAGTCTTATCAGTCCCGCATTGATGAGATGAATGAGTTTATATATGGGCACATCAATAATGGTGTTTATAAAGCTGGATTTGCTACGACTCAGTCCGCCTATGATGAAGCTGTGAAAAATGTTTTTAAAGCATTGGAAAGAATTGAGAATGAATATCTCAGTTCTTCAACTTACCTTCTTTCCTCAGAGCCTCTGGAATGTGACTGGAGACTCTTTACAACATTAGTCAGATTCGACTTGGTTTATTATTTTCATTTCAAATGCAATTTAAAGAGAGTGATGGATTATCCCCGTCTCAATAGGTATTTGAATTCGCTTATTCATTGGCCGGGAGTACGGGAGACGATTCATTTGGATCACATCAAACATCACTATTTTTATAGTCACACTGACATCAATCCAACTCGAATCGTTCCCATCGGGCCTCCCATTCATTCAATACTTAATCTCAGTTAACGCCGCAAAATCCCCAGACTGATAGTTGCCGGGAATATGAACAGGATTGCCATAAAGCTCTCCAGCCATGATTCCATCAACTTCAGGCGATAAGAAAATCTCAACTCCCTTATTCATGCAGTCCAGAATAAATCGATTGAACGCCATAAGCTGCGGTTTTTGGTTGCCGTCACCCAAAGCACCAGCAAGCCATCGCTCGTTCACCTTGAGCAGGCGCAGATTTCCAAGTTCCTGCTCCCAGATCAAATCTCGGACATTGGTGATTGGTTCTTTCGTAAAATCAATTTCTTCCGAGATAGACTTCACACTCTCCGCACTTAAAGCTTTCTCAGTGATCGCAGTCCTAACCTTTTCATGGTTGAGATGATCCAATACAAAGGCATGAGAAATCACTTGCACTCCTCGATTTATTTTTGCCATTTCAGATTTAAAGAATGCGCTTAATTTCGTCGAAGCAAAAATATGAATGCTTGAAAATAGAGAATGGTACTTGGAAACTCGCCCTGCCAATTCACGACAAAATTTCTTTAACAATTCTTCCTGATAATCCTGTTTGTGATCAATCTGTCTTGGCATTTCACCTTTTTGGTATGGTCCTGTTTCATCACCTGCCCATAAATGAGAAAGCTCTAAAACTCCCTCTGGCAGGTTGAGCTTCGCAGTCATTTCCTCTATTCGCTTATAGTTCGATACTCGAAATGCTCTCACCAAATCCTGTTTTACAAAAAGTGCCAGGATAGGTTTTTGTGCTTTGGTTTTTAAAAGTGGTAGAATGAAAAATTCATCATCCACAAAGAAAGTGTCTTTACACCTTAATGAGGAATCAATCGAGACGACCTCATCGTCTCCAAAGTAAAGTGCCGCATATCTCTCACCGAGCCTTATACTTTGGGCCAGCTCCAGCTCCTGTCCAAATACTCTTTGATCTTCCAGTATTCGAGTTATAACGGGCGGGGTCTCCATATTTCGAGCATTGAGTTCTTTTATCGCATGGGACAGCCAGACTCGAACTTCCTCAAAGTTATGATCGATTTGAGACCACTCAAGAAAAAGAGAAACTTTTGGGCCTCGAGGTTGGTCCAAAAGTCTTTTGATTGTTGAATTCATTATTTAGCTCCTAATTTCGAGTTGATCTAGAAGACTCTGATTCATCTAGCGAACGCTCCATATCCGACTGAATATTCTGTGTGGGAGTGAAATCCGTCGTGCTATTGACCCCTTGGCCAATGACATTTTCTTTCAAAAATTCATTTTCCTCCTCTACCGCTTTTCTTCTTCTTTTGTTTTCTTCCTGGTAGTTAGGTGTAGGCATTCTATACCCCCTTAAAGTATGGTTTATTATATTGAAAATAGGACTTTAGGAGGTTCATTAGTC
This sequence comes from uncultured Pseudobdellovibrionaceae bacterium, assembly GCA_964636785.1. Taxonomy (GTDB): domain Bacteria; phylum Bdellovibrionota; class Bdellovibrionia; order Bdellovibrionales; family UBA1609; genus UBA6776. The sequence continues at coordinate 28,016 of CAZWVK010000007.1, forward strand.
TTCAAAAAACTGTGAACAAATTAGCACTATTGGTGTAACCTTTTGTTATGAGATTTATAATTTTAATTCTACTTTTAGGGCTGGTCCTTCCTAGTCAGAGCCAGGCATTTGTTTTTGACATAAACACTTTTTATTTTTCTGATTCTCTGAAGACCAGTGATAGCTCAACAACAAGCCGCACCTTCTACAATTTATTTCTCGGTTTTTCCCTGGATAAAAAAGATCGCTATCAGGTCGGCTGGAGCTATGCCAGCTTCTCAACGAGCGATAAAGCCGGCGACTTCAACCAAACCTACTCTTCTACCCAAATGGGCCCCGGATTTCTTTGGTATCTGGATAAACGCCGACAGTGGCGGCTAGGTCTTTATTATCATTTAAAGGTGGATGGCAAATACAAAACAACTGGCTCTGTTGCAGAAGAGCTGCGTGGATCAGCTTTCGCAGCGGATTTCGGTTACCAGATTCCAATGACCGAATCCTTTTCGCTCGCAATTCGGCTCAATTACTCATCCACAAGCTACAATGAGAGCTTTGAAGAGGACACTAAAACTGATGTGTCCTATTCACGAGGAATCATCTACCCTTCGATTGGACTGAATTTTGAGTTTTAGATTTCTTCCTTGAAACGTCAGTCCCTTTTTCTTGAACTTCATACTTAAATGCGGCAAGCAGGCCAAAATGATTGCCGTCTTCTTTAGCCTTGCTGGTCAATGCCATTGAATATCGCGCATCAAGAATGACCGCATACTTTCCATTCGACCAAGACCAAGGCTCATGCTGGAGAGAAAAGTCAAAACCGTACTCTGTTATATCTTTTGCAGAGCTATCGGGCCTAAGACCCTCTGGATAATCAGTATGAATCACCGAGCCTTGCCCAACGGAATAGGCTGAGAAAAATGCAAGTCCTGCTGAGAACTTGGAATTGAACCAATGTCTATATCCCATTGTGATATGAATCCGCTTCATTTTTTCCATATTCACCACACCATACTTTCGAGTCGCATAGACTTTCTGAAGATAGGAAATGGAAATCTCCGCGCCACCATTTTTATCAATATCCCCTTCGAGCATGACTGTTCCGCCCAGAAACGTCGGTGTTTTCAATCCGGGATTTTGAAGATGGTCCGTATGATATAAGAAGGGCCCTAAAGAAGCCAAAACCTTGCCGTTTTCAGGCTGATGCGCCCAAACTGTTGTGGATACTGCAAAGATCAGTAAAATCAGCTTTCTTTTCTGCATCTCAAAAGGTTAAATCAAGCCTCATGCGTGAGTCAGCCAGAAATCTTCTTTCTTCAATACTTATACTCACGGCTTTGCTAGTTCCCGCGGATGCTCATGCTGAAGATAGCCGGTTCGATTACTGGATTGATTCAATGATTGAGTACAATAAATACCTTTCTCAAAAGATTCGGGACGCGGCTCATGATATTGATCTTTTTTTATCACGGCGTAAATACACCGATGATCCGAATGAATCGAGCATCATTTTAAGGTCCTTTGCTTCTCATATGGAAGGAGGCGAGTTCAATTCTTCTTTTAACTTCGATGTGAATCTACGACTCCCCAATCTTGAAGAGCGATGGGCTGTTCGATTTTCGAGTTATGATGTCAACCGCGAGGAACGTGGAGTTAGAAACCAACAACAAAGAACCCGCCCACGTGAGCTAAATTATGGAGCCGGGCTCTTTCTTCTTCAAGAGCTCGGCAATATTAAAACGACCTTTCAGCCGCGGATTCAGCTTAAGGATCCGCTTGAAACAAGTTATACACTTCGGTTTGAAAGCAGTGCTGAAGTTCTGGCTTTTTCGGTGGACCCGAGGCTTGAATTTTTTGCTGATTCGGAACGTGGAACGGGCCAATTCCTATCATTGAATATGCAGCTATCTGCTCAAAAAGATGTAAGCATCGTTCAGTTCAATGAAGAACAGTATGAGAACGCAGAGAAATTGCTGACGACTTTACATGGAATTTCTATCAGTCGAAATGTTGGGGAAAGGAAGGGCGTTTCAACGACGCTAAGTTTTGCATCGCGAAGCCGCCCAGCCTTTCACTTAAGTGATTTAACCTGGTCCGCTGCTTATTCCGCCGAGCCCTATCGGCGGGTATTTGCATACTCCATTGGACCGCTCTGGGTTTTTGCAAAAGAGGAACGGTTTAAAGGTAACGTCGGGCTCTCCATGGACCTCCAGTTTATTTTCTAAACCCGATCTTCCATCTGTTTGGATTCCGTTTTGCGAGCACGATGTTTGCCCTCGCGAATTTCCTCAACCATTTTCCTGCAGAATGCATCCAAATCCTCTGGACTTCGACTAGTGACCAAGCCTTTATCGACCACAACCTCTTCATCGACCCAATTTGCACCGGCGTTGATAAGGTCCATCTTTATCGACTCATAAGATGTCATTTTTCGACCTTTAACCACCTGCGCATTAATCAAGGTCCATGGTCCATGGCAAATGGCTGCAACCGGGCGCTGAGTCTCTTTGCCAAAGAAGCTTTTTACAAACTGAACGGCATCATCATTCATTCTGAGTTGATCTGGATTAATAACACCGCCAGGAAGAACAAGGGCATCGAATTCATCAGCATTGGCGTTAGACAGTTCAATATCAACATCAAACTCCTTACCCCAATCGCCTCCGTCCCATGATTTCACTTTGCCTTCTTTTGGCGAAACCACTTTGACATCCGCACCCGCATTGCGAAGAGCTTTTAGAGGTTGAACGAACTCGGATTCTTCAAATCCATTGTCCACAAGAATTGCGACTTTCTTACCAGTTAAATGATTCTCAGCCATAAAAAATCCTTTCGTCATTATTGATTGAAACAAAGGTGATTATAGCTGGATTATGCGATGCGCTCTTTTTCAATATCGAAAGAGAGTATCAATTTTTCTACACAATCAATGATGGAGATTTCGCGTAATACACTCCGTGAGTGAGCGTCTGGAGACTGGTTTACAGATATAATCATCAAAACCACTTTCCAGACATTTTTCACGATCACCTTTCATTGCGTGTGCAGTGAGAGCCACAACAATGCCTTTGTAGCCGCTCTCGCGCAGCTCGCGCACCGCCTGAAAGCCATCCATCTCTGGCATCTGAATGTCCATAAGAACTACATCGTAGTTTCGTTTTAAGGCTGTTTCCACACCTTCCCGACCATTCCCACATAGATCCACATCAACGGCTGATTGATTAAGAAATGCTTTAATGAGGATCTGATTATCCTTGGAATCATCGACCACTAGGACGTGGGCATCAGGCATTGATGATGTTGAAGAACTTCTTATTTCGTCGGACGGGATTTTTGAAGTCAAAGCGTCTGTGTCTAGCGAAGGTTGCTCAACCACATCCGTCTTTACACTCATACAGAATCGGCTTCCCATCTGCGGAGAGCTTTCCTCAAGTGTAACATCCCCACCCATCAGATTAGCCATCTTCTTAGAAAGGAATAATCCTAAGCCCGTCCCACCGAAGATACGTGTGGTCGACTCATCAGCTTGAGCAAAGGGTTGGAATAAGCGTTGGGCTTGATCGGGTGAAATACCTACACCGGTATCGGTGATAGTAAAAATCAAATGGCCCTCACTTGCTGATTCTCTTCCCCGTTTAAATCTGACACTCAAACCCACCATTCCTTCATCCGTAAACTTGATCGCATTGCTTATGAGGTTAATAAGAATCTGACGAATTCGCAGAGGGTCACCTAAATATCTTTCCGGCAGATCATTGGGACAGCTAAATTTAAACTCTAGATTTTTCTCAAGAGCTTTCACTCGAAATAAACACATGATCTCATCGAGCAATTTAGGCAGTGAGTATTCAATTCTCTCAATTGTCACTTTGTCGGATTCAACCTTTGATAGATCTAAAATTTCATCCACAATTCTCAAAAGTTGCTCCCCATTTCGAATAATTGTGGCCATATAATCCTTTTGTTGCTCATTGAGATTTCCATTCTCATTTACAAGCTCGGCAAACCCCAGAATCGCACCAAGCGGTGTGCGGACTTCATGGCTAATATTGGCCAGAAATGAGCTTTTTGCACGGCTAGCCTGGTTGGCTTGATGAAAAAGGCGCGAATTCTGTAAGGCAAATGAAGCTCTACGAGCCAGGTCTTCACAAAGCGAAAGATTGATTTCACCATTCTTAACCTTCTCTGACTGAGCAACTAGCGTAATTGCGCCGAACGCAGAGCCGTAATAAATCAATGGGACAATTATGAGTGATCTTTCCGCCAACACCTCAGCTTCATCTTTAATTTCAAAACTCTCAATAACAGCATCAAGCATCTCAGGGCTCACATTCGGATATTGTTTAGACTGAGCATGCTTCAAAACAGACCAAATCCCTTCTTCGACGTCTACACCCGAATTCAGTTCGCCCTTCCGGAATCGGGCTGAATAATATTTGCCGGATCTTGTAATGATCTGACGCTCGACATTTTCAAGACTCTCATCGAGAAGATCTACAACACAGATTTCAAACAATTCTTCAGTGCAAACCCGTCCGAAGCCTTCTATCATAAATTTTGTGTCTAAAGATTCATTCAAGGTTTCCGATGCTTTGGCCAAAAATTTTAGTCGTGACGAATTCTTCTCGGCCTCGCTCTGACGAGCCTGAGCAAGAACCACTTCCAGCCGGTTCTTTTCCATCTCTCTTCTTTTAGTGATATCTTCAGAAATTCCTAGAAGGTACTGAGGTCGTCCAGCTTGATCAGAAATTGGAATCTTCGTAGTCTGAAGGTACTTAATGCCCTCGCTCGTCAAGATGGGCTCTTCCATAATCTCAACCTTTTGTCCACCCTTAATGACGTCCCGGTCTGTTTTGATAAAATACTTCGCTTGCTCTTCTTCGAAGAAATCAAGATCAGTTTTGCCGACAATATCTTGAGATTTTATTCCAATCATTTCTTCTCCCGCTCGGTTAAGACGAACAAATTTCAAGTCTCTGGCGTCCTTAACAAAAATCATATTGGGAATGTTCTGAATGATGGTATCTAAAAAAAGTTGTGATTCTTTGAGCTTTCTATGTGCAGTGTTTTGCTGATTGAAGCGAACCAAATTAAGGTGAACGAACTCTTCAAGTTTGCAGTTCGCTTCATAAATTTTTGATCGAGCATGCGACTGAGATTTATCGAAGATGAAAACCAAATCAGAAGTGCTATTGAATGGCACCTGAACTCTATGGAGTTGTTTGTTAAATTCCCTGTCTGCGAATAAGGCCTCAAACCTCTCAGACCTCTCCTGGATTTCACCTTCAAAAGTCACCCGACCAATTTCTACCCCGGGCAAATGGTCAATTAGAAAGCTAAGATCTTGAGCTTCGCTATAGACGAGATGTCTCACCAAGACTCTGCATAGCGACGAAAAAACAGCAAGCTGCGAGTTCAGAGCTGACCTTCCTTTCAAGAATGTGTTCACTGATTGAGCGATTGCAAAAAAATTGTCAATGACAATGCTATAAGGAGGGCGTGACCTAAATTAATTTTGTTGGATTTTCATTCTCTTCAGGGCAAAGAATTCAAGTGAAAGGACATTTCTTGAATTGAACTTGATGGCTTTTGGACTGGAACTTGTCGTTTAGACCCTTTTTGGAAGTCTCTTTCGGATAAAATGTTTAAATATCTACATAAATAGGCATTCCCAGTGGCTCAAAACTTTAGAAATTATAAAAAGCGAAATTATTACAGCCCCCTACCAGCCAAGAAGACTTGTCTCGTTAACGAGAGTGACGTAGGTTAATCCCATTTCTTAAAGGAGTTAAAATGAAATTCTTTAAAGCCTTCTTACTATTCATGGCGATTTCGGGCACAGCTTTGTCTATGTCTGCCTGTCGTGAGTCAGACACCGAAAATGCTGTTGAGGATGCCGGCGAATCCGTTGAAGAGTCTGTTGACGACGCTGTTGAAGATGCAGCTGAATAGAACAGTAAAATAGAAAATTCATTTATGAATTTTTTAAAAAGGGCCGCTGAGGCCTTTTTTTTATTAATGAAGATCAATGCGCCCGTGACGACCAAGATTGGGCTGGTGATCAGAAAGCGACGCCCGCATCATTTCAAAAAGTCGAGTCATACGGCTTTGATCCGAGTCCCAATATTCAGCCTCGTTCACCTGAACCTGGATCAAGCAGAGGTTTGGGTCCTCAACACCTTCTTTAAAAAATGCCTTTAATGCCGGAACCCAGTGTTCTCGAAGTTTTGAAGGATTCCTTGAAACCACAGCATGACCGTAAACACTCACAAAGTTCATTTGATTTTCGTCACTATATGTCACAACCACGTTGGGATTATTGATGATTTCATCGATTTTCTCGCTCGTCAGTTGCGAGAAGAAGAATAGCTGTCCCTCGAACTTATCTTGAGCCATCATCATAGGACGGGAATGTAGGCGATTCCCAAGTCCCAGTGAGGTCAGCATTCCGACTTTCGACTTGCGTATCTTATGCCATAAGACTTCCATCTCAGACTGAAAGCTCTCTTTGGTCGAACTCATAGATCCTCCCTCTTTTTGAGACCTCAGAATGCCCCGTTAAACACTTCAAATCTTTTCATATTTTGCTAAGTAATGTGTATACATTTGCAAATCTCTTCTGGAAGGACAGTAGATGACCAGGTTTCAAAAACAAGCCATCTCATTTATTGAGAAAAAAGGAATACTGGTGGTTTTTCCGATTAAAGGGAAGACAGGCATCCCCTCTCTTTGGCACGAATTTTACCCTCGGGTTCAGATGAAATGGGAGTGGAATGAGGACAGTGATGATCGCATTTCGAAGATCTGGATTCTAATGAAAGAGCTTTCTGAAATGAGAGAGGTTGTCTATGCCAAATGGTATCAGGGACGAGCGACCTTCTTTTCAAGAGATGTCTTCACTGCCATGCTCGCATTGATCAATCAGCATGAAGAGGCTTTTACTTCGGAGCCTCCTGAGGCCGAGCTTCTCAAAGAAACATTGGATGAGGATTCACCGCTCTCAACAAAAACCTTAAAAAAGTTAACAGACCTTCAGGGTCGAGATAATTCTGGGAGATACAGTCGCGGTCTCAATTGGCTGTTTTCCCGTCTCCAGATCGTGGGGTTTGGCGAAGCCGACGATGGAGCTTTTCCTTCCCTGGTCGTAGGCTCAACCTCACTGATATATGAAGACCTGTGGAGAGATTCTCAGAATCTTTCTCATGATGAAGCCACTGAGGTCGTCAATCAGTACCTTCCGGAGAGAACACCTTTTCGCAAATTCTTTAATAAAATTTTAAATACCTAGATAGCTCCTCGACTAAGCTCAGAATTTTAGTTACTTCGTGAGGATGATTTTTTCCATTGCAACTCGGTCATCAAGAGAGTTTATTTAATTTAATTCGATTCTCAACATCTTTTACACCAAAAACCTCTTCGGCGATTTCCTCAATACTATATTTCATCCACTTTGTGTTCACACTCCCTCTCAAAAACACAGTCCGATCCCGAACTTCCACTTCGACGTCGGAAGCATCAATGTAAGGATTTTCCATGAGTTGCTCAGAAAGGTCCTCTTCAATTCTTTGGTCCGAACGCTGATAACCTTTTGGGCCCCGACCACGATAGGTCGGACCAGGCATTGGCTCACCACCCATGAAATCACCAGTTTCTCCGTAGGATTTATCTATAAAGCTCTTTCTTATAAAAGATCTACCCATTCTAAAATCCCCTTTGTCTTGAAACTGCTTTCAGCTCCACGCAATCAGATTATTCGTAGAACCGCAAACGGGTAATGACGAAAGAATCAGGAAAGTATTAAGAAAATTAAAATTAAAGGAGAAGGCTTAAGACATAGGCCAACAAAATAATGGGAGATATGAGTAAAAGAATCAACGCCAGAATAACGGTCACTAAAAACAAAGCACTGTAACGTTTTGATTTTATCGGGTTATTCAGTCCGCGCTCTAGTAGGCGGACGTTTCGATTATGAGCCTTATAGAATGCATCGAAAACATCACCCAACACTGGAACTGAACCTAAAAGATAATCGACACCCAAGTTAAATATCATTCGCCACACGACCCATTTTGAAAGCCGGTATTTTATTGCTAGTGAAATGGGATACATTCCAAAAGCCGAAGAGAGAAAATCTCCCAGTCCGGGAATCAGTCCCAATAGTGGATCCAAACCAAAATGAAAGCCGGTTCCTGGAAATCGGATCGACGAATCCATAAAGCTCGCTAAACTCCTTGCACGATTCAGATCGATTTGCTTTTCCAACGCGCTTTCTTTGCTCATGGGACTACTCTACCCAAGTCGTTCATTGTGGTCAAAATTCGATGGAAGAATATGGTAGGTTTTAGCTAGAAAGGATGGAACTTTTCTATGCATTCCGTGAATAAAGAAAATCTAATAGCTGAACTAAAGTTCCAAGGGATCAATGATCAGAGAATCTTGCACGCGATTAATCAAGTGGATCGAAGTCAGTTTGTTCCGGATATTTCAAAAGGAATTGCTTATCTCAATAGGCCCCTTTCCATTGGTGAAGAGCAAACCATTTCGCAGCCCTATATTGTGGCGCTGAGCATGGAACTGCTCGACTTGGATCCGTGCGATCGTGTTTTAGAAATAGGAACTGGATCTGGATACCAGGCGGCGATCCTTTCTCATCTGTGCAAAACGGTATATTCCATTGAAATCATCCCAGGACTCTATGAAAAAAGTCGCAATCTTCTGAATGAGCTCGGGTACAAGAATGTGCATGTTCGCTTTGGAGATGGCATTGAAGGATGGCCTGAAGAGGCGCCATTTGACAAAATCGTACTTGCTGCAGCTGCACCACTTCATCCAGAAAAGCTATTTGAACAGCTGAAAATGGACGGAATCATGGTCGCTCCCGTTGGAGAAGATCGACAAAGTCTGATTCGTTACACCAAAACTATAGACGGAATCAAGAGCGAAAACATCGCGCGGGTTCTCTTTGTACCAATGACTGGAGCGATAAGAGAAAACCTCTAATGCCCAGATATAAGGGCGGATTCAACTTCAATATTATTGTTAACGCTCTTTACACCAAGGATTCGCTCGGTCTTCCCTTCGATTTGAAGCTTGATCCAATAATCGTCCACTGTTCCATTGAGAGTGACTTCACCGTCGCGGACTTTAACTTCAATTCTATTCTCATCGACGTATGAATCATTTGCGAGAGTTTCGATCACTTTGCGCTTGACGATAAAATCACTATTACCCTCTTCGCCTTCCTGCCAAGGAACCTGAAATCCACCTTTTCGAGGAATTATAAAGTTATCTCTATTGTCTTCAACACGGGAAGCACTCATTTTTTCTGTCCTTTCGTTTAATCCATTAGACTCAGACATGAAAGACGTTACCAAATCCTAAAAAAACAGATTGATGGCCGAGTGAAGCTCTTGTGCACAATTCTTCACAAGTGTTCAAATCAAATGAATGCGATCTTTATGGTCTGGTAATTGCTTGTTAATTAACTCTTGAACTTCTTTTTTTGAGTGTCGCGCAGAAAGGTGAATCCAGATTATATTTTTACTCTTAATTTCAGCTATTCTGGGCCAGATTTCCTGAAAGTGGATATGACCCCACTTGCGCGCAGATTCGACGCCCCGCTTTTCATCAATATAGGTCACTTCCATTATTAAAGTTTCGGCGTTCTTCACCTGAGGAGAAAGATCCAGAAACTCAATTTGAGTATCCCCGGTAAAACTCACTTTGGGATGAAAGATCTCCTCCTCAATCATGACTCCCTTTTCCTTGAGGTCTAGAATTTCTAAACGGGAAAGCCCTTGAAACTTTTTATTTAGACGCTTGGATCTTTGATAAATCGTATATCCCTGACTTTTCACACGATGTAGGGTTTCAAAAGGCTCAAGAAAAAGAGATCCCGTTAGAAGCTTGCGCTGACCAGGCATGATTTCTTTAAAGAGGTAATCATAGGTATGACCTTCCATTTCAGACCAAAGATTCATTATTTTTTCCATATACCCGGCCATCCCTGACGGAAAATAAAAAACAGGTGGTTTATGAGACTGCATTGCTTTTTGAGAGATCAGATAAGGAATTCCAGACGCATGATCCTGATGCATATGACTGATCAAAAAATGTTTCATGGAAAACGCAAAAGGAAGACCCTGCGCCACATCCAGACAGATTTTCCACTGAGGAATCGTCAAACATGTTCCAATTCCAGCCGTAGAAACTCCTGAAATAGAATAATCACCAAGAGAAATCGTATGAGGTTGAACCGTATTCTTCATACGAGAAGCTTAACGGGCTAGCTCCTCTTGAATGGATTTGGTGATCATTTCGTCTTCCGGTTTTATATCCGGCGCAAATCGATCAACGACTTTGCCCTCACGGTTGATAAGAAACTTTTCGAAGTTCCAGAGAATATCTTCTTTCGCTCCCCTATCAATCCCATGCTTTTTTAGTTTTTCCTCAAAGGCAGACCCTTCCTTTTGCCGTGCCTCTGGCTTTTGTGAGGTCAGAAACTTATAAAGGGGATGCTGACCTTCGCCTTTGACTTTGATTTTTTCAAACATTGGAAATTTAATCCCAAACTTGGTTTGGCAAAACTCCTGAATTTCAGCATTGCTGCCAGGTTCCTGTGCGCCAAACTCATTGGCCGGAAATCCTAAGACCTCTAGCCCGTCTTCTCTGTATTTTTCATATAATTTCTCTAAGCCTTCATATTGAGGAGTCAGACCACACTCAGATGCAACATTGACCACCAGGAGAACTTTCCCTTTAAAATCGCCCAAAGACATTTCCTCTCCATTGATCTTTTTCATATCGAAGGAATAAATCGAGTTTTCCATATATACCCCTTGTGTTTTAAAAATTTGAGATCTTCCAGTGATTAAGAATTCGATGTTGATTCTGAGTCGGCTTTACTTCCTTGAGACCTTGTGTGCCCAAATACTCCTTCTTCTCGAAATCAATAGTGTGAGCTTTCCATCCACCCGGATCCTCTCCTAGAAAGCGACGAAGAACCAGATGATCATTAAGGATATGGCGTGATTTATAATAGGTAATATGGAAGGGTCTACCGTCTGGCTGTTCTGCATATATCCGAATGATTTGATGATTTTCATCATCCATCTTCCACATCAGTGACACATCATCATAAACTTTTTCATGGTAAACGCCCCCAACGAGCCCATCTGGTGTTAAATTCTCTACATGCTCGGCGAGTCGACTCCATTCGAGTATCAGTGTGTCCACCGCTTTGTTTTCAGGAAGAGAAAACGCAAGCGGAGCTATCAATACTGAAAGAAAAAAAAGTAATCTCATAGGACCCCCTCCTATTTGTGAATGCAAGCTATGGCCAGGCATAACTGAAATCAAGTCTTCGTGGACTTTATGCGCAGCACCTGATTTACTAATGCGCCTATGTATTTTTCGGACGATCAAAATCTGGCGTGGAAGCTTCTTCAGGGCGAGGACAACCTCTTTATTACGGGAGAAGCCGGCAGCGGGAAGAGTTTTTTAATACGAGAATTTATTAAAGATAAAGATCCCAAGCGCTTCCCTGTTCTGGCAAGCACGGGAGCCGCTGCGGTTTTAGTCGGCGGCCGCACATTTCATAGTTTCATGGGCCTAGGAATCATGGAGGGCGGAAAGGACGCCACGTTGATGAAAGCACTAAAGGACCGGCGCCTGGTGCTACGGCTTAAAAAAGCAGATGGGATTGTGATCGATGAAGTTTCCATGCTTTCCGGGTTAACTTTGGATACCGCCGAAACGGTTTGTCGCTTTGCCCGCGAAAGCGAGGAGCCCTGGGGCGGGCTAAGAGTGATTGCGGTCGGAGACTTCGCACAGCTTCCGCCCGTACAAGGTTATAACCAAAGAAGAGATTGGGCCTTTACCAATTCGGTTTGGAGGAAGTCCGCCTTCACTTCCGTTGTTTTACGTCAGAATATGCGAAGCACTCACTCTGCTTTTTTAAGTGTGCTCAATGATATTCGCAAAGGGGACGTGAGTGAAAATGTTGAGCGCTTTTTGAACCAAAGAAAAATGGCATTCGATGAATCTTTAGAAGGAACACGACTTTTTCCCCGCCGAAATCAGACGGATGCATACAATAATAATGAGTTGGAAAAATTGAACACGCAGATCTTCTGCTTTCCATCGATTTATTCGGGTCAGCAGCGATTCATTGAACAACTCAAAAAACATTCTCCTCTTTCTGACGAGCTCTTTTTAAAAGAAGGGGCTCTTGTTATGTTTCGGCAGAACGATCCGAAACAGCGTTGGGTCAATGGAAGCACTGGGCATGTTCGTGAAATCACTAAGAACGAGATCACTATTGAGCTTTTGAATGGAAGGATTGTAAGAGTTGAACCAACCTCGTTTTCTTTGTTAAATGCGGAAGGACAAACCGTTGCAAGTGTTACGAACTTTCCACTGAGTTTGGCCTATGCAGCGACCATTCATAAGGCGCAAGGAATGACCTTAGATCGATTAACCGTAGATCTTAAAAACCTATGGGAGCCCGGCCAGGCTTATGTGGCCATCAGTCGCATCATTGATCCGGAAAATTTAAGTGTGGCCGATTGGGACCCACAGTCCGTCAAGACAGATCCCATCGTTCAGCAGTTTTATGCGAGCTTAACAGGAGAGCTTTAGCGATGGATGATGGCCAATCAATTCAGGATTTGAAAAACAAAGTCCAAGCTTTTTGTGAAGAGCGCGACTGGGATCAGTTTCACAATCCAAAGGATCTGGCCATAGGGTTGATCACCGAAGCCTCGGAGCTCCTGGAACTTTTTCGCTTCAAGAATGAATTGGAAGCTTTGGAAATATTAAATGATCCCAAATCCAGAGTGCGAGTTTCAGAGGAGCTTTCTGACGTATTCTTTTTCCTCTTGAGATTTGCGCGAAGATTCGATTTCGATCTATCCTCGGGCCTTAACCAAAAGATGAAAAAGAATGCAGAAAAATATCCGGTCGAACTTTCCAGAG
>CAZWVK010000008.1:0-682 GCA_964636785.1 uncultured Pseudobdellovibrionaceae bacterium
TCCCAACCGACTTTGACATTTTCTTTCCTTCGGAATCACGAATCAGCCCATGGATATAAACCGTTCGAAATGGAACATCTTTTTTAAATTCAAGTCCCATCATGATCATGCGAGCGACCCAAAAGAAAATAATATCAAAACCCGTGACCAAAACATTGGTAGGATAGAAGGTTTTTAAACTTTCCGTCTCTTTCGGCCACCCGAAAGTACTAAACGGCCAAAGTGCAGAGCTAAACCATGTGTCTAAAACGTCTTCGTCCTGGTGGAGATTTTTAGATTTGCACTTAGAGCATTCTGTCGGATCCGTTTCAGAAACAATGACCTCACTGCAATCTTCACAGTACCAAGCCGGAATGCGATGACCCCACCAAAGTTGTCTGGAGATGCACCAATCCTGAATGTTGTTCATCCAATGAAGATAGGTTTTCGTCCAACTTTCCGGTTCGAAAACAATAGTGCCACTTTCAACGACTCGCTTTGCTGGCTCTGAAAGGGGGCCTGTTCTTACAAACCATTGCTCGGAAAGATAGGGTTCAACCACGCAGCCACTTCGTGAGCAATGCCCAACCTGATGAACATGAACCTCTTCCTTTAAAAGAGCTTGTAATTCTTCAAGGGCCTTTAAAACTTCGTCGCGCACTTCCATCAGCACGATTTCCCCTTTGATCATGGTCGGATAGCG
>CAZWVK010000008.1:692-40893 GCA_964636785.1 uncultured Pseudobdellovibrionaceae bacterium
CTCTTACTTTAAAAGCTCTTGTGATTCTTCAAGAGCTTTTAAAACCTGCTTTCGTGCCTCTTGAACTTTGAGACCCGCAAACCGCCCACCATTCTCATTCAATGTGCCGTCTTTGTTTAAAATATTGATCTGTGGCAATTTATGTCGCTGACCCATTTCATAATCATTGAAGTCATGGGCCGGCGTGATCTTCACCACTCCAGATCCAAACTCTTTCTGCACGGCTTCATCTGAAATCACAGGTATCAAACGATCTGTCAGCGGAAGCTTTACTTTTTTGCCAACGAAGGATCGATAGCGCTCATCCTCAGGATGAACAGCAACCGCAACATCTCCAAGCAGAGTTTCCGGTCGAGTCGTTGCAACGACGACCTCACCACTTCCGTCTTCAAGTTCATAACGAATATGATAGATCTTCCCTTTGATCTCCTTGTATTCGACTTCAAGGTCCGATATGGCCGACTCCAATGCCGGCGACCAGTTGATCAGTTTTTGTCCGCGATAAATCAAATGCTTTTTATAAAGCTCAACAAAAACTTTCCTGACAGCTTCAGACACGCCTTCATCCAATGTGAATGTGAGGCGATCCCAATCGACAGAATCCCCCAGTCGTTCCATCTGGCCAAGGATCGTTCCACCGTACTGCGCTTTCCACTCCCAAACTTTCTCTGTGAATTTCTCTCTTCCAAGATCCTTGCGGTGTATTCCTTCCTTAAGAAGTTTTTTCTCAACCACACTCTGTGTCGCAATACCCGCATGATCGGTACCGGGAAGCCAGCACACATTGAATCCACTCATCCTCTTCCAGCGAACTAAAACATCTTGAATGGTGTGATCCAGCGCATGCCCAAGATGAAGTGAGCCAGTCACATTGGGTGGAGGAAGCACCACGCTAAAAGGAGGTTTCGTTGAAACATCTTCGGACTTGAAAAACCCATTCTCTTTCCAAAAAGAATACCATTTTCCTTCAACACTTTTTGGCTCATAACGATCTGAAAGCATCTGCCTTACCCCTATCTGGATAGCTCAATACACAAGTCCGCTCACATTACCATGAGGCTTGACTTCCCTCCAAAGCCTTGATCAAAAAGTAAAAAAGAATTGATGGAGGGCATAAAATGGAAACTCTGAAGTGGGTCCGATCCGAAAAAGGTGCGATTTTCGGAGTCTGTAAGGGGCTTGCCGAATCCATGGATTTCTCCGTGGGTCTCCTTCGCCTTCTCCTTATTGTTGCAGTCTTATTTGGCGGATTTGGCGTGGGCCTTTACATCCTCTTGGCGATCGCTCTCCCACGACGAGACCGAGTGGATCGAGCCTATAAATCGCGAATTCTTGGTGTATGTGCCTATATCGCCCGAAGGTCCAATTTGGAAGTTGGACTGGTTCGATTCGTTGCGCTCATTTTGCTACTGGCTTCATTCGGTTTAACTGCGGTGGCCTACATCGTTTGCTATATGATGCTTCCTGAAGAGGAAAAATCATCGGCTTCCCGAAGCAATCCATCGGTTCCACCTTCCACAATGTAAACCTGCATAAAGCCGAGATCGATCATTTTCTGAGCTTCCGAGGATGAGAGACGGCCGTCCTCGCAGACGAGAATGACTGGATAATTAAATCCCAAATCGTATGTTTTTAAATGCTCCGCCAGCTGAGAAGCCTCAACAACCTTGGCCGTATTAAGACATGCCTGCACTCTGGCGGATGGCACCACCATAGGCTGCATTCTCAGATCCACAAGATAATAAGGTGCATTGGCCAGCATCAAACTTTCGAGCTGAAAGAGTCCCAAAGAAATAATCATCCAAGCTCCTTATTCTTGTCGGCAAAACCTAGCTTTCTGAGAATTGTAATACTTAAGAAAAATGCTGCAAGTGCCGCGACACTCCCGTACAAAAATGGAGCAGAAATAGATATTTTCTGAAAAATCCAACCCCCTGAAATAGGTCCCAGTATTCGCGAAAGAGCGGAAAGACTTTGTGCGACCCCTAAGTTCTCACCTTGGGTGCTTTTTGAACTGAGTAGGCTTATGCTTCCGGTGATCGCCGGATTGGAGAGACCATACCCAATCGCTAAGAATGTGACAAACGGTGCCATCATCCATGGAGTCTCGGCAAAAAAACATCCTCCCAGACCAATTGCAAACAAAATCAATCCTATAGGCAAAAGCCTCTTTTCTCCAAAGCGAGGAAGGAATTTTCGAATGAGGTACCCTTGGGTGATCACCATCATAAGACCAATATAAGCGAAGCCATAACTGGCTTCAGCCATTGTCCAATTGAATTTTTTCTCAACAAATAAAAACAAAGGGATCTCCACAAAGGAAAGCGCAAACCCCGTTAAAAAATAAATAAAGTACAAACGCCCTAGGGCTGAATCACGAACTGCTAAAAGTATTTTCTTTAAACGAGCGATGGGTCCATGAAACTGAACTGGAACATCTTTTCTTTGTGCCGAATAAGTTTCAGGAAGATAAAACCAAGCACCAATCATATTGAAGAAACAAATTGCGCTGGCAATCACTGCAGGAAAACTGGCTCCAAGAGGTGGGGTACTACCAAGATTCTCTCCAACAGAAGCAAAGACTCCTCCGAGCGCAGGACCAAGAATAAATCCAAGTCCAAACGCAGCTCCAATGAGACCCATTCCTTTAGAACGATCTTTCTCGTCTGTGATATCTGCAATGTAGGCCATCGCCACCGGAAGATTGGCTCCTCCCACTCCTGCAAAGAGGCGAAAGAAAAACAAAGATTCAAAACTTTCTGAAATTGCAAAACCCATGTGTGCAAGACTGCTTGCTAAAAGACTAATTAGAATAATTGGACGACGCCCGAAGCGATCACTCAGCTGTCCCCAAATTGGAGCAAAAACAAATTGCATCAAAGAGTAAATACTCATCAGCCATCCCACTTGAAAAGGTGTGGCTCCAAATTGCTTTGCCAAATATGGATTCATGGGAATGATGATTCCAAATCCCACTAGATCGATAAAAACCGTGATAAATATTAAAAGTATGCGTTTGTCTTTCATCTCAGTGAAAATCAAGGTAGCATTCTTAAACATGAGGCTCACTCTTTTTTTAATTTTGCTTAGTGCTTCTTCATCTGTCGCGCAAATCAACCCAGTGCCGCCCTCGAGTCAGAGTATCCACCTCGGATTTATTGAAACCTATATGAGAACCGAGGAAAATTTCTCAGCGGCAGGCGGTGGCTTCAATACAATTGCAAATGGTGGTCTTTATCAGGAATTCAACAGTCAGATTCAGCTGGATTGGGATCTCAATCAGAAATATCGGCTAAAATCCGGCTTGGATTTTAGTTTTGCTCAAAGCGAAACCTCTTCTTATCAAAGAGAAAATTCTCACTTAGACAAATTCTCGTTAGGAATAGAGCGCTGGAGTTTCTTCAATCGAACTCCGCTTGTGCTTTACTCTCAGTTGTCGATTCCAATTTATAAACCAGATCTGAATGCGCTCGAAGCTTATGGGACTGACGGGGCTTTTCATGGGGACATTGGCGCTGTGATTATGCCGCGCTTAGGAAGTTTTATTGGAAAATTTGGAGTGGGCTACAAATACCGCAGCGAAGACTTAAGCCACCTCTTACCATGGAAGCTCGGAGTCGTTTACAACTTAAGAGTGATGCAGATCGGTGGCGGCGCGCGCGGTTTTCAAACTGTGATCAAAGACTCCGCTGGATCCGAGGCTTTGAATCAAAGAACGGCTTCCATTCAAAATTCACAGGGTGGAAGTCTTATCTATCTCTCACGCGACCCACAGCTTCAGCAGGTTTTTGCAAATACAAGATTTGGTCTCTTGCCTGGGCTCGATATCTCCGCCGACTTCGCCTACGATCTGAATGGAAAAAGCTATGCGAAGGGAATTCATTTTCTTGTGGGTGTTCATTGGCTGATTGATTTCTCAGGACTATCGAGTTCAAAGAAAGCGGCGGACCCTTTTGAAATTCAATCGGATCGCTATCGTGAAGATCTATTCGAGCGAAGCGCTCCGAAAGCGCCACCTCAAAGAAGGCGTCCTCGCCCACAGGAAAAGCCTCAAAAATCTATGAAGCAGCTTATGGACGAGGCTGAACGCGCTTTAGAGAATTAGAACTCAGCTGATTTTACCTTGGAGTTCACGGCATCGGAGATGCGCTTTTCAAGTTCCTGCTGATTGATTGTTGAGCGCTCTTCTTCAATTCCAATTCTTGGATCCAACGCCGGATTTGGCATGATCTTTTGACCTTGCTCAATCATCGCCATGTGAGACTGAACAAGCGCCTTCAAATTATTTTCAAACTGAAGTCGAACACGTTTTAAATCTGCGATATCTTGATAAATTCTCTTCAGTGAATCTCTGGCATCACGAACAATCATCTCGGCCTTTTGATTCGCATCCTGAAGAATCAGTTTAGCTTCTCGTTCCGCATCGACTTGCATTTTTTCGGACATACGAGTGGCTGTTGTGATTGTGTTCTTTAACAACTCATCACGTTCACGGTATTCAGAAACAGATAACTCTTTTTCACGAAGAGCTTCTTTCAGAGAGTTGCGTTCACGAATCACTGCTTCCATCTCATCGGCAACAAAACGTAGAAAATCCGTGACCTGGTCTGGGTCTAAACCCATCATTTTTCGTTGAAACGACTTATGAGCAATATCGATTGGCGTGATTCGCATTTTTCTTACCCCCTACTCTATTAGAGTAACGAGTTTGCCAAAGACGATGCAAGTCTAATCTGACGCCAACTCGGAATCACGAAGAACCGCTTTTTCAAAACTGTATCGAAGTAGGCGCTCAACTTCGAGCTCCTGCATGGAAGCAAGGCCTGCAGCAGTGACACCTTTCTTCGAAATCACTTTGCTTTGCAGCTCCTCCAAAGAGCCACGCGACTGCTCAGCAAGCTTAGAAGCGCCTAAAAAAGTTTTGACTGTGACGTCTTTAGCCACATCCGGATCAATCCCATGTTCTTCCAGCCACTCCTGCCAATAAATCATCAACTCAAAAACGAATCCGGTGCCTGACGCCGCACCTACAGTTAGAGCCTGAAAAGATTCGCCCTCTTCTAGACGAACGACCAGACCAAGAGGTTTGAAAAGATACTCCATTCGCCTTTCAATCATTATATCGGGCTTTGTCATTGTGTATCCGATAACTCCTTCACCCACTTGCAGTGGAGTGTTTGGCATCACACGGACTATGGTCGGGTTTGCGGGAATCAATTTTCGAAGTGAGTTCAGGGTGAAACCAGCCGCGAGGCTTACAACAATATGTGAATCTTGGAAAGTGGAAGCGATAGGTTCTATCGCTTGCTCCAGATCTTGTGGCTTTGTCGCCAAAATAACCATGTCGCAATTATCAATCACATCTTCATTGTTATCGCAAAACTGAACGCCATATGTTTCTGCCAGTTTCAAAGCTTTGCCCGGTGTTCGATTGGTTACAAAAATTTCACTTGGTGAAACTGTTTTGTTTTTAACCCATCCACTGACAATGGCATGAGTCATATTTCCAGATCCCAAAAATCCAATTTTCATTTCGTCACCTCTCTTGGACCAAACAACTCGGTTCCAATTCGAATAAGAGTCGCACCCTCTTCCACTGCAACTTCAAAGTCCTGCGATGTCCCCATGGACAGCTCAGAAAATGGGTGCGAACCATCTTTGAAGTATTTCTCTTGAAGATCAATCAGAAGAGCGCGAAGAAGTGCGAAAACAGCTCTATTTTCTTCTGCTGTTTTGGTCAATGGAGGCATGGTCATAAGGCCACAGATCTTAATGGGCTTAAACTTAAGTGCTTCATTAAGAAGAGCCTCAACCTGATCTCTTTGAGTGCCAGTTTTCGATGGCTCTTCGCTTAAATTGACCTGAATCAATATCTTTTGCTCTAGCCCATTCATCTCACACTGCCGCGCAATCTCATTTATCAACGACATTCGATCCACCGAATGAATCAGTGAAAATCGACCAATCATTTTTCTCACTTTGTTTGATTGGAGCGGGCCGATAAAATGCCAATTCAAATCGCAATTCTCTAACTGCTCAATTTTCGGTAGGGCTTCTTGAACATAGTTCTCCCCGAATGATCTTTGACCAGCTTCATAAAGTGCTCGGATCTTCTCAAGACTTTGAGTTTTCGAAACTGCAACCAAGTGAACCTCTTTCGGATCTCGGCCCGATTTCAAGCAAGCTAAGTTGATTCGATCTAAAACTTTATTCAGTCGACTCTCGGCGGACATCAAAACCCTCTCTCACAAAAACCTCTTCCAATTTTTCCATTGGAAGCCCAACAACATTGCTCCATGAACCTCGATAAGACTTCACAAACTTTCCGCCCAACCCCTGGATGGCATAAGCACCTGCTTTATCCATGGGCTCACCCGTCTCAATGTACTCCCAGATCTCAGTTTCTGAGAGAGGATGAAACTCGACCAATGTCTCTGCGTAATCCACGATCTCTCGTTTTGATGCGCTCTCGATCAGACAAAAGGCCGTGATGACCTGATGAGTTTTTCCAGAGAGCAGGTCCAGAAATTCGCAAGCTTCCTGTTTGGTTTGCGGCTTGCCTAAATTTTTGCCACCGTATGCGACCACAGTGTCTGCACCTAAAATCAAAAAACCACCAGTTTCCGCTAGCTTAGATTCACTCAAGCCGGCGCGAGCTTTCAGTGTCGCTAAATGAGACGCCAAATCCTGAGGATTCAGGTTTTGTTCAATTATTTCCGATACTTTTACAGGTTGAACTCGAAAATGAAATCCAGATCTTTTGAGAAGATCACGACGACGGGGAGATTGGGAAGCCAAGACAAGTTCAAACATCTTGGCTTGGTTAAACCACAAGACAGGGACACATGTTAAGTTTTGATTTTTTAATTTTACTCAGTGGTCTCGGGTTAGCAGCGGTTTCCGTTTATCTCTTTTCCACTGCCATTTTCTCGAACAATGCCGACGCGGAAGCTCTGGCATGGGCGTCGGGTGATGAGCCTGCACAGTCGAAAAACCCATTGATCAACTTTTCTCGCCCATTGGTTCATAACTTCACTCTGCAGCATGCGCAAAAAGTCAAAAGTGAAAACTATCGCGCAAAAGTTAAAAAGAAAATTTTAACTGCAGGTTTAAGCGGTGAAATCAATGAAGATGAGTTCATCGGTCTGCAAATCCTATGGGGCGTGATGTTTCCAATTGGCTTTGTGATCTTTAACTTCGCACTTCAAATGGGCTTTTCTTACGCCATGGCATTTGCAATCAGTGGAGTTGGAGTCTTCTTCCCGCATCTTTATTGCTCGGTTTCAAAAGGCAAACGCTATACGGATGTGGTCACTGATCTCCCCTTCTTCATTGACCTTATGGCTCTATCCACAGAGGCGGGCTTGGACTTTATGGGGAGTTTGCAAAGAATCGTTGAGAAGGCCGACAACAGCGTTCTTGCTGATGAACTTCAACTGGTTTTAAAAGATATCAAGCTTGGAAGCTCAAGAAAAGAAGCTCTTTCACGTTTGTCTGAACGTCTGGACATTCCTGAGATCACGAGTTTTGTTGCTGTTGTTCGTGATGCGGAAGAAACCGGTGCAAGCATTTCGCAAGTCCTAAAAGACCAAAGTATTCAAATGCGTCTTGAAAGATTTGTGCGAGCGGAAAAAGCGGGAGCAAAAGCTTCTCAGGCGATGCTGATTCCGATGATGTTCTTAATTTTGCCAGCCGTATTTATTATGGTTTTTGCACCTGTGGTTCTTAACTTCTTTTACGGAGGTCAGTAAAATGGCTCTCCTGAAGAATAAAACCAAGGATATTGTTCTCGCGTCGGATTTGAAAGTTGCAAAGTCCATTTGGGCACGAACAAAGGGACTCCTTGGCCATAAGAGCCTTCCTAAAGAAGAAGCGTTATGGATCACACCCTGCTCGAGCATTCACACATGTTTTATGAAATTCCCTATTGATGTGGCGTTTGTTGACAGGAATTTAAAAGTCACACGAATAAGCACTTCTGTAAAACCATGGCGATTTGTTTTTTCAACATTCAAAAGCGAAAGCGTTTTTGAGTTCAGCAGTGGCGTTTTGAAACCGGACAGAATTGAAGTCGGAGATGAGCTATATGTGGATCATTAGACTTCTCAGCGGTCCAAAGGCCGGTCAGATTATTCCGCTCGCAAAACAATCGGTTTTGGTTGGTCGATCTGCACGCTGTGATATCAGACTCGATTCACAAGGAATCTCAAAAGAGCATTTAAAAATTGATGTTCTTGGAGAGGATCTTTTGATAACCGATGCCGGATCACGAAATGGCACATTTCTAAATGGCGTCCAAGTTCGCACTGCAAAAGTAAAATCCGGTGATCACATTTTGCTTCACAATCTTACAATTGAAGTTCAAAACGTTCCCAACCAGTGGGCACAACAGTATCAAATGATGCAGGCTCTACCTGGATATGGTGCGGCTGCTCCACAGTATCCACCGCAATTTCAACAGCCACCTCATCCTCATGGTCTTGAGAATGAAGAAGAATCTGATGCACCAAATACAGCGGAAGCTGCTGGAGCTCAGGTTTGGATCCAACGAGCACAGAAGATGCTCGATCGGGAGATTCTACCAGGAGTCTATAAGCTGCCTGAAAGTCTGGAATTCAAGTGGGTTCTGGCCAGCTTCATGGCGCTATTCATTCTTCTTGTGACTTCTTTATCGACCATCCCACTGATTCGAATCTTAAAAGTCAGTATTGAAGAGGAAAGCCAACAGCACGCACTCACCATTGCAACGACTTTAGCGCGAGTGAATCGCCCAGCTCTTATGCAGGGTATGGAAAGCGCTGTCACAGTCGATATTGCTCTGAATCGACCAGGCGTCAAAGATGCTTTTATTATCTCAAATGTCGATGGACAGATCATCGCGCCTTCTACCAAAGCTGGCACTTATCCGGACATTCCCTATATTCACCAGGGACGAAAACTCAACCGTGAATCTGTCGAGCAGGTGGATGACAATACTGTGATCGCAATGGTTCCCATTGAATTCTACAATTCACAAACCGGCACTCAAGCCGTGACCGCTCACGCTGCCGTATTTTATGACATGGGCTCTATCGCCATTGATAACGCTCAGGTTTTGAGCCTGTTCATTACGACTTTATTTATCGCTCTATTGGTCGGATCGATTTTATTTTATTTTCTCTATAAGCTTTTTGAGTACCCGTTTATTTCGCTCAACCGGCAAATTGATACCGCCCTTAAAGAAGGCCACGACCAAATTGCACTCAACTACCAATTTCCACCGCTTCAGAAACTGGCTTCAAATATTGGAAGCGCACTCAGTCGTGTGGCACCTGAAGAATCCATCGCTCAAGGAAGCAGCTTTCAAGTCGATCGCACAAGAGAGCTTGAAAACCTTGTTCACCTGATTGGATTTCCAGCTCTTGGAGTCAATGCACTGGATCTCTCTATTATTGCAGTCAATGATGCGGTTGAATCCAGAACAGGTATTCCGACTTCCACTTTGATTGGAATCACCATCAATGACGTCTCAGATCAGGCGTTAAAATTAAGTTTGAAGGATTTGATTGAGCGAGTGGATCTCAACCCAATGGAAATGGCGCAAAATGACCTGGAGTTTGGCGGGATCAATTATCAGCTTATCGCTCAAGCGATTGCCGGTACGGATGCCATCGCCTCTTATCTTATTGTCATGGCACCTGTTGATGAAGGAGGGGAATGATGAGCTCAAACAAAGCTCTTTCCTACTCTCAAGGTGCACTTCCTGAGTCCGATTGGACCATTATTTCCGGTCCACTTTCCGGCTCAAGAGTTCGAATGACCACCGCTCAGTTTTCTATTGGTCGTAGTCAAGACTGCGAACTTTCACTTCCTAACGATCCAAAGGTCAGTCGTAAACATGCGATGGTTTATTGGAATGGGCACTCCTTTCATATTCAAAGTCTGGTGAGTCAAAATCCTGTACTTATCAACGGAAAGCCTATTTCTGATTCTGAAATCCATTCAGGAACCATCATTCAGCTGGGAGAGAGTCAGATTAAATTTGAAGCTTCAGGGTCAGAACTGATGATCCCTCAAGCTCCAAGTCATCTTGCAGCAGTTCCAACCATGGGCGCCGCTGCACCGGCTTACTCGACTCCGCCCTATCACCAAAAGCCGAAAACAAAACGGCCTGTAAAGAAAGCTTCAAATAACAAACGCTTTATTATCTATGGCGTAATTGCATTGATTGGCTGGTGGCTCTTTACGGATTCTGGAACTCAAAAGAAAAACCCATTTGAAATTCGCGATGATAGTGACATCGAGGCAGAAATCGAAGCCCTTAAGGAACTCAATAAAGCCGCTGAGAAAATACGAGCGGATCGACTGAACCCAACACTCTCTGAGCGAAATGCACAGGAGCATTACGTCAAAGGATTCAGAGATTTTCGCAAAGGCCAGTTTGAAAGAAGCATCAGTTCGTTTCAAGCCTGCTTGGCACTCAATCCAGAGCATGCATTATGCAATCGTTATTTAAAGCTTTCGCAAAAGAAGTTTGGAGAGTTGGTTCAATACCATATGGTCTTGGGACGAAAGTATCGCGATCAAAATCAGTTTAGAGCGTGTCGGTCGGCGTTTAAGAATGTAATGGTCATGATCAAAGATCCGAGCAATATGACATATAAGGAAGCAAAAACAAACTACACCGCATGCAATAGTTTAGTGGAGGGCCGCTTCTAATGGCAAAGCTCACACTCCGCTTAAACGGCAAGATCATTCAAAGCATCGAACTCGAGCCTGGAAAAGAGTATTTTGCCGGACGTGCGTCTGAATGTGATTTTGTGCTTGAAGATTATAGAGGCATTTCAAGGCAGCATCTCAAGTTCTATGAGAACAATGAGGTTTGGTTCTGTGAGAGCCTTTCAAAATTCCTTCATCCAAAGCTTGGCGAGGAGAATTTCGAGAGTCTCGAGATGAATGAGAATATCTATTTCTCGCTTCCTCCCTATGATTTTGAATTCGAGATTGAAGCCGTAGCAGCTCATGCTCCGCCTGCTGAGAATCAAGAGCTTAGCCCACAAGCCTTAGTTCCGATTTCTAGTCCAGTCTCTGGCTTTGATGCCCTTGAGACAGATGAAGACACGTCATCCGGCGAAAACTTTTCGGATATGACTGCGGTCGCATCCATTCAACTTTCGAGCATTTTAAGAATCTGTTATCCAAGTAGTACGGACAACGAAACATTAAAACTGGAAGGCCAGGTTTGGACCGCAGGACGAGAGTCCGATTGCGAAATTCAACTTCACAATCCAAAAGTGAGTCGCAAGCATTTCGAGCTGAATAAGAATGAGGAAGGCTACTTTGTAACCGATCTTGGCAGCTCCAATGGCACATATTTAAACGGACACCGTATTCCGCCCCATGAGCCCACCAAGATTCTAAGCGGTGATCAGTTGCGGGTGCTTGATATTGAAATTCAATTTGAAATCAAAGCCGCAAATCTTCCTGTAGTGACCGCACAGCCCCTGGCGTTTGGACAGCTTCCAATGCCAATGCCACATTGGCCAGTTCCTGCAAGCAACCTCCCCGGCCCATATGAATATGATGCCACTCAAATTGGTCCGATGTCTGCTCTTGATGAAATCACCGGGAGTAAAAAGTTTGACTGGAAAAAGAATAAAGTCCGAGTGGCACTTATCGCTCTCATTCCAATTCTACTCTATGGTCTCTTTTCAGGACCTGATAAAAAAGAATCCGGTGAGCAGGCGAAAGTCGAAGCCGGAAACACCAATGTGAGTTTTGACAACTTACCTCCGGAACAAAAGACTGCCATCAAAGACTCCATTGCGTTGGCAAGAAACCTATACGTTCAAGGTAAATACTCACTTTGCCTTGCCGAACTTGCGAAACTTCATGAAACCATTCCTTTTTATGACAACTCAAAGGAACTTGAATCCTTTTGTATTCAGGGTCATGAACTCACGCAAAGAAAACTGGATAATGATCGTAAAGAGCGCGAAAAAGCCATGGTCGAGCAGCAGATTGCAGATATCACAGCAACCTGTACAGAAAAGTTTGGTAATCAGGGCACTGTGGATGAGGTCCGAAAATGCCTCTCTGGGGCAATTGAACTCAATCCGAACCACCCAAAAATTATTGAGCTTGTTCAAAGAGCTGAAGATCGATTGCGCGAAAAAGAGCTCCTTGCACAAAGACAACAGGAGATTGCAGCCAAACGACGTGAGATCTTAAGCATTTTTGAATTGGCTGAAAGACTTAAATCGAAAGGCGATATGCATAAAGCCATATCGACCTATGAGCGATTCATCTCTCGTTCGGATTCCTCATTTTCAAATCAGCGTGCAACCGCAAAACGTGAAGTGGCTTCAATATCCAAATCCATTCGTGAAAAGGTCGATTTCTTTTTGGATAAGTGCAAGAGTCTTGGCGAGTCCGGAAAATTAAAGGAAGCGTTTGAAGCCTGTGATGATGCACTTAAAGAAGACAAGTCCGCAAAAGAGGCTCACGAGCTCAAAGAACGTTTTGCAAACACGCTTCGTCGCCAGATGAAGACCATCTATCAAGATGCCAAGCTTGAGGAGAGTCTTGGGAACCTCGAGGCCGCCAAAGAAAAATGGCGGAAGATTCGTGCGGAAGATCTTGAAGATGGCGATTTTAGTAAAAAAGCCACCATCAAACTCAGACAATATGGAGCGATTTAATGAAAATTGACCATCGCTCCTATCGAGGTAAATCATTTCGTCCGGCTCCCCTGGTTCACGTTGAAAGTGATGGAAGTCTTTTGCTTATCATCACGTCCTGGGGGCAACCCTCCACGGCCGAGCGGGCTCGGGATGTTTTAACAGACTTCATTTTATCCTCACGAAATGATCAAGAGGCGACATCTCCGTTTCAAAAGATGACCTGTCTCTCTCCACTTGCAAACAATGTTCGTGTTGCGATGATGCTGCTGAACGATACGCTCTATCGTGAAGAGAATCGTGAGGATTATACGGAAGGGATTGAAATTCTCGTGTGTGCAAAACATGAAAACGAGATCACCATTGCTCAAGCGGGTCAGCCTCATGCCTTTATAAGTCGCCCCGGTCTTCCCATTCAGGCGCTGAGCTTGGGATCTGATTTATCTACGGAATTGAGCCATGCACCTGAGCTTTTAGCACCACTTCCCCACTCCCTTTTAGGGCTTTATTCAACTTCCAATTTTTCTATTCAAAGCTTCCGAGTCAATCAGGGCGATCAGCTTATCTTTCTATCAAGATCTCATTTCCCGCAGGAATTTTTGACCCTCGCCTCAAGGGACCGAAACCTCGATACATTGGCGAAGGTTCTCTCAAAAGATCATCCCGACGTCCCCTATTGGCTTGGCGTCGCCTCCTGAGGTACGCCGTACCTAATCCGCGAATATATGCGGTCTGTACAGACAGAATGCGCTTAATGCGTGAACTTTTTTCCTGAACGCTAGGTCATAGTGTATTCTGCGCCTCGTGAGTCTTCCCCCTTCTCTTGCATAAGTCCTCACCCGGAGGATCGGAGATGGTTGTTCGCTTCTACTATATACTGTCTATTGTCAGCTTCGTGAGCCTGATGGGCTGTCAAAAATTTGGTCAACGGGACATCAGACCGATTGCTGCCCAGCCCGTCAATGAAGAAGATGGTCTCTACTGGTCTCTCAAAGGTTCACCTCTACGAATGACGTCACTGCCCGTGCGGTGGACTTATGAAAGTGACTTGAGTGACACTCTCCTATCAGGCTGCGAGGCCGCAGTTCAAACTATTGAAAGCAGCTCAAACGTTTCATTTACCAAGGTCGACTCCAAAGAAAACGCCGACATATATATAAAGATAGGGCACCTGGATTCCACCCTGAATCATCAAGGATTGACCGAAGTTCGTATTGTTAATGATCAAATGCAGTACGCTGAAATCACATTTGACTCTGATCTCTCATACTCGACAAATCCAACTCTTGCTGAAATTGATGCAGAGTCCGTTTGTCTTCATGAGCTTGGACACGCTTTAGGATTGGCCCACTCAGAAGACAAAACATCTGTGATGTATTTCGGATTGGTTCAAGGGACTCAGAAAAGATCCTTCAGTGAAAGCGATAAAGAAAAACTGAAGTTTCTGTATGAAGACGAAATTGAGCATAAGACTGAATAATCTACTCCGCATGAATCAATAAATGCTTGAAACCAGGTGTTCACGAACGGAATAGAACTTGCGAAGTCAAACCTCGGTCGAACGACGGGTTGGTTAACATCGACGTTCAATTGGAATTTAGAAAAATCAAATAAAGGAGTTTAAGTATGAACAAGAAGTTTATCGTAGGGATGGCTTTGTCTGCATCCCTCTTGAGCGCATGCTCTGGCAATCAAAATGAGCGTTCAGGAAAATTCACAGTCAACTCTACAGCCATCGTATAAAATGCAGCACTTTCTTCTTCTGAAAAAGCTGAAAAATTAGCTCTAGCAGCAGAACAGCTCGTCACACCAGCCTCATTTATGTATGCAGATGAAGTTGCACAAGTCGCTCTTGAACACGATTCAAACAATGCACGTGCACGCTTCATCCGTGGTCTCTTAGGCCCAGTGATGAGTTCCAGAGGAATTCTCAAGCGCATTAAGCCTTTGATGATGAAAACTCCAAAAGGTCGACAAGACTACGCGCAACTTGAAAAGGACTCGTCCAAATGGCCAAATCATGCACTTAAAACATTTCTTTTCGCAGGTGAAGAAGACATAAAAAGTGAAAAGGATGCTCAAAACTACCTCGGTCAAACTGAAAAGAAATATCAAGAGTTTAGGTCCGTTCTTCAGGACTTGAGAGAAACGACTCTTACAATCAATATTCCAGAACTTTGGCAGGAGAAAGCGTTGGAAAGCAAGGCAAGTGAGTGCGTTGCCGAGAAAGTTGGCGATGGCCAATATGAAGTCGACTGTGATTTATCGCAGGCTCTTCAAATTACTATGAACGTTGCTGATTTTGATGCCGCTCGCCATATCGTTGCGGGTTTGGAAATCTATCAAATCCTATTAAACTCATACAATTACTCTGGAGTGATTGAAGTTTCAGAACGATTTAAAGGAACAAACCCATCAGCTAGTGTGGTCTATAACGAACTTCTAAAAGATCAAACATTTGGTACTGTTCGAAGCGCATCTTCTCTCAGAAAAGTCGTAGACATGGGACTTGATGCCGTTGCAGGAATCAAGTGGGCACAAGCCAATCAACGGACTCTTTGCCCCAAGGGCGAAGGACAAAAGAACCGTCCTGGATATGTTTTTGAAAACGGAATCTGCGTCAGAGGACCGAATGAACCCGTTTCTGAAAAGGATACTTTTGGAACCGTATTGGCAACTATTGAGCTAGCACTTCGAGGCGGAACGATTATCGAACAATTCGGAAATGACGAAACCGGACGCTCAATACATTCTGAAATCAAGCCGGCTTCATTTTTCATCAATCCAATACTAGATGTTCGTGATTTAGGTGCAGTGACCTTCGATCGCTGTGACCAAGTAAGATCGATTCAAGATTCAACCTTCAGTGGAGTCTTCGTCAACGGTGATTTCAACGAAGTTCTTTCTACAACGTCGAAACCATGTTGGAATTAATCCATTTACCCATAAAGTTAAGAAGGAGAGCGGTTGGGCTTCTCCTTCTTCTTTTTGTTCTTATTGGGCCGCAATCACATACTGCTGAGATTCTGAATGCAGAGTTCAAAGCATGTTTTAAAGAATTTTGCATTCACGCTAAGTCCGAAAAGGCATACGAATCCCACTTGGACAGCACTGTGGTCTTCCTCAAAACCACCATTCATTATTACACTACGGATAAAAGAACACGGATCAGATCGACTCAGAATGCAGAACTGACATGGAAACCGAGCTTAAGCCTTCTTACAATTTCAGAAAGCTCACAAAAAGGTGGCCATCCCAGTCACCAGTTTTTAACCATTGCACAAAAATAATCTACTGATATTTCCCTGTCGAAGTAAAGCCAGTCATTAAAACCCGATGATTTTTTCGCTCGCGATGTATAAGAAAAAGCTCACTGGTATCAGGTGGGTACGGCCAACTTAAAGGCAATCCCAGACTGCCAAAGGCCGCATAGTTCATTGCGCCTAGCTCAAGTCGTGACCACCAGAACTGAAAAGATCGGCGAAACCGATTTTCATAAAAAAGTTCCTCATTGGTGTTTTTAGACTTCGCCCAATCCACATATCGAAGCAGTCGATCCTGATCACAGTTTTCACGCAAATTGCTCACTTCAAGAAGCGAAGATGTTAAAAATGCCTCTGAACAGGATAAATCGCGAATAATGCCAGGAGAAACCAGATTCTTATTTGTTTTAGAGAGAACCACATACTGAAGAAGCAAATCTTCATCAAATTCATCAAGCAATTTCTCGTACTCTTTTTTTTCAAACCACCATCGCATCATCCAACTGCGAGAAGGATTCTGCTTTAGATCCTCTTTATCAATCGTATCCCATATCCCTTTTCGAAAGCCTTCAACTCCCGCATAAAACCAATCGGGAACTTGAGGGCGCGGACTTCGCTCATAACTTTTCTCAATGAACTCGCGAAAAGAATCAAAGTTAAGTGCATAAATATTGTCCGTCATAGGAAGAGGATTTAGTTCTTGTCTGTCGGTGAGAGTGTTGTACAGGAGCGGTGGATCACTATGAATATAGAAAAGATGATTGCTTCGTGCTGCCCGAAGAATCTTTTCACCGAAGTTTTCAAATGCCCAGTACATTTCCGTTAGTATCAATCGATCACGCGACCAGTTCGGGGATGGACGCGTGTACACAGAAGACAAGGACGTGCGATCTTCCAACCAGCGCTCGGGAATCTGATCGCCGATCACCTCAATCAAACTCACTCCCAGATCCACCAGTGAAACATTTAGATCAACCCCCCAGGATGTGCCCTGGTCACGCTTCACTCGCTGAGGTTTTATCATCAATGCTATCTGAGTTTGACTGGACTTAATATTTGACAGATCACCTCCGCCACCCAATCCAGTCAGCACCACATAGGTATTGTTCCAATAACCTTCATCTTTGAGAACCTGAAATAAACGCCCAAGTTCCTCACTGATCTCTTCCATTTGAGAGGCCACGCTCAACTCTCTTGGCTCGCCTTCTTTCGTCGAAGAGGATTCAAATGGATAGAGCATATCGGAAAAATGCAATACAGAAAAAAACGGGCGTGATGATCCGCCTTCATCGAACCAATTTAAAAAATGGTCAACCACCTTCCCTGCTGATCGAAAGCGAGGCCGCTGAAACAAATCCACACGGTCATCAAAATTTTCAAAGCCTTGTCCAAGTCCGGTTTTTGAAAAGAATGGAAGTCCACTTGAAATAAAAGCTGTTCGATAACCTTTTTCAAGTGCCCTCTCTGCGATTGCTTCACGGTGCGGCCTCAACCACTGGGTATGCCCCCGCAACCCATGCTCCCAAGGCAGAAGCCCTGTCAGAATTGTAGCCATATTCGCTACACTTCCGGTTGAGTTCGTATATGCATGTGTGAATCTCACAGACTCCTGGCACAGTGTTACAAAACCCTCTGTCAAAGACTCGCTTTGACATGCAACTCGATCAAAGCCGAGGCCTTCCACTGTGAGAATCAGTACGTTCGGATGAGAAGATCTTTTAAGGCCGCAGCCCGAGATAAGAACACATATTAAAATTGCAAATGAAACTCGCAACAAAGACATATTTTGTTAAGATATCCCATCTCTTGACCAAGTCCAAGCGAGCCAAGAATAATAGGAAAACTGGAGGCAGCATGATCGATCGTTTTTTTCAAATTGCGGAGTTTGGCCACGATGTAACCCTATGGATCCTTGTTCTTTTGAGCATCTTCTCGCTCGCTTTTATTTTGGAGCGTTTTTTCACCCTAGGTAAGATCTCAAAGCAGAGTGATAAGGCCGCTGAGAGAATTCGTGGAATTTTGAAAGCCAATCAATTGGCTGAAGTGGAAGATCTCGCTAAAGAAAAAGACACCATCGAGGGTGAGGCTTTGACTTATGCGCTTAGACACATCAAAGAGCGTGGCCTTAATGGTCTGGAAGAGATCTTCTCAAGTTACTCACTCATTGAAAAACCGCTTCTTGAAAAACGTCTGAATTTTCTTGCGACAGTCGGCTCCAATGCTCCTTTTATCGGGCTACTCGGTACCGTATTTGGTGTGATGGATGCATTCAGACAGCTTGCTGAAGCTCAGCCTGATCAAGCCATGGTGATGCTTGGGATTTCCAAAGCTCTTATTGCAACTGCTGTCGGTTTGGCCGTGGCCATCCCAGCGGTGATTGCTTACAACTATTTTCAAAGAAAAGTTCGTGGAGTTATGAGTAGTTTAGAAAGCGTAAGAGATCTTTGTCTCGCATACGCAAAATCCAAGAAGGCGTAATTTATGGCAGCAAAGCTCGGTGGATCCAACGATGAAGCAATTGCAGAGATCAATATTGTTCCCTTCGTTGATATTATCCTTGTTATCTTGATTATTTTTATGGTGACCGCACCTGTAATCTTAAAACCTTCTATCAATGTGAATCTTCCAAAGGCTGGAAGTGGAGATAACACCACTCCATCTGAACTCACAGTGGCCATTGATGCCATGGGCGGAATCACACTCAACGGGAAGCCCGCTTCCGCAGAGGATGTTAAGGCATTCGCTGAAAACCTAGCGGAGCAGTCTCCAGACACTCAGGCGATCATTTCCGCAGATAAAGATGTTTCGCATGGACAAGTGGTTTCAGTGATTGATGCCGTAAAATCCGGTGGCGTTAAAAAATTCGCAATCACCATTGAGAAGCAGAAATAAACGCGTCCTTCATTTCCTGATAGGAAATCGGAGCTCCACTCTCGCTTGATAAGTCGGACATCACTTCACGTTTAAAGCCACAAGGGTTGATGCCACGAAAAGCATTTTGATCAGGCTCTAAATTGATTGCAAGGCCGTGATAAGTGATCCACTTCTTTACGGCAATCCCAATAGAAGCGACTTTATGCTCACCAATCCAAACCCCGGTGTATATTTTTTCTTCCCCTTTGGGGGTTGAAATCGCATGAGCTGTTAAATCCAAAGATTGAAGTGCCCGAATGGACCAGTTCTCAAGCTCCCGAAGGTACGCACCGACATCTCGAACCGGAATCTTTGCGCGCTCCTTTTTTAAATCAATGAGTGGATAGACCACCAATTGATTTGGACCGTGATAAGTGGCCTTTCCACCTCGACTGACATGAACGACATCTCCATTCCAACCACTGACTTCATTTTCAACGGAGGCTCGCCCCAGAGTGATCACCGGAGGATGAGTGCAGAAAATTATTCTCTCCCCTGCACCGCTTGAGATCTCATCCACAAGCTTCAGCTGCTTTTCAGTCGCTTGTGCATATGGCGTGAGACCCCAATCTTCAAACATCATTCTCTTTAGTGAACCCTCACTGAACTGGAGGATTGAGCACTTGAAGCCCGAGAAGAGCTCAGCGGTCTTTGAATCACATGAATGGCATGACCCAATGTCGCTTCTGCAGCTTCCATCATCGTCTCACCTAACGTCGGATGAGGATGAATAGTCAGCGCCAAATCCTCTAACCTGGCGCCCATCTCAACTGCAAGAGCAGCTTCAGAAATGAGGTTGCTTGCTTCAGGTCCGACAACATGAACACCGAGCACAACATGAGTTTTGGCATCTGCAATCATTTTAATAAAGCCATCGGTCTCCATCATGGAAACAGCACGCCCATTGGCTGCAAATGGAAATTTACCAACTTTAAGCTCTTTGTGTCCGTTGGCTTTGGCCTCTTCTTCGGTCCATCCAACAGATGCAATTTCAGGATCCACAAAGATCACTGCAGGCACCGTCTTGGCATCATAAACTCTGTTCTGACCAGAGATGATTTCTGCAACCATAACACCTTCATGACTCGCCTTATGCGCCAACATAGGCTGTCCCGCGATATCACCAATGGCAAAGATGTTTGGTAGATTTGTTTTTCTTTGAGCATTGGTCACAATAAATCCGCGCTCATCGATTTTAAGTCCGATTTTTTTAAGCCCCATTTGATCTGAGTTTGGCTTTCTTCCCACAGTAAGAAGAATCTTATCTGCTTTGATGGTTTCAGTTTTTCCATCCATTTCAAAACTAAGCACTAAGGTTTTGCCTGAAACTTTATAAGATTTGGCTTTCGCTTTAAGGTGCACTTGAACACCGGTCTTTTTTAATTTTCGCGCTACAACTTGAACGCACTCGGGATCGGCGGCACCACTTAGAAGTGCTGGCGCTGCTTCAAGAACTGTGACTTCAGAGCCGAGCTTAGCCAAGTAAGAGCTGATCTCTAAGCCGATATATCCCCCACCAATCACCGCTAAACGCTTGGGCACTTCATCAAGTGCCAATGCTCCTGTGGATGAAAGAACGTTCTTCTCATCGATTGCAAAGCCAGGAATCTCAATCGGACGAGATCCCGTTGCAATGATAAAGTGATTGGCTTGAATCAAGTCATTCACACCTTTTCCATTCACTTTCAATGTTTTCGCATCCTGAAACTCAGCCTCTCCAGAGATCACTTCCACCTGATTGCCTTTGAGAAGTTGAGAGACACCGCCGGACATACGATCACAAACAGACTGCTTCCAAGACACCAATTTTTTCATATTCACTTTTGGCTTCCCAGAGATTTCAAATCCCATCTCAGGAGCCTGATGCTCAAGACGATGTAAAAAGTGAGCTGCCGTAATCATGGCTTTCGATGGTATACATCCCACATTCAAACAAACGCCACCAAGAGACTCTCTCTCGATAACAACTGTCTTTAATCCAAGTTGAGCACTTCGAATTGCGGCTACATATCCACCAGGTCCAGCACCAATCACACATACATCAAATTTCTTTGTCATAGCTCCCTCTTAAATCATGTCCAACATAAGATGACTTGGGTTTTCAATTCTCGCCACAAAAGCCTTCATAAAGTTCGCAGCCACAGCTCCATCGATCAAACGATGATCACAGGTGATTGTGAAATTCATAAACTGGCCCTTAACCACTTTATCTCCAACAAACACAGGTCTTTCAGCAATTTTATACATTCCAAAAATTGCCACTTCAGGATGATTGATGATTGGAGTGGCGTAAATTCCGCCAATGCTTCCGATATTGGTGATTGTAATTGTCGCGCCTCTCATTTCATCCAGCGCAAGCTTTCCATTTCTAGCTTTTTCACCGAGCTCATTGATTTCCTGGCTCACTTCTAAAAGAGTCTTTTGATCGGCATCTTTTACGACTGGAACCATGAGACCATTTGGAGTATCGGCTGCAAAACCAAGGTTGAAGTATTTTTTGTAAACGATCTCTTGAGAGTCATCATCAATGCTTGCATTGAACATTGGAAACTCACGACAAGTCGCAATGAGTGCTTTCATAATGAAAGGTAGATATGTCACTTTCACTCCATACTTCTCACCTGCAGATTTTGCTTGCGAACGAAGTTTAACCAACTCATCCGCACGCGCTTCTTCCATCAAAGTGAAATGTGGAATCACATGCTTGGACATCTGCATGTTTTCGGCGATCTTTTTTCGAATTCCACGAATAGCCACACGCTCTTCGGCATCTCCACCAACCCCTTTAAAGCTTGGACGAGGGATTTGCGCTTTTGCAGCCGCTGGAGCCGATTTCGCTTGTGATTGTGAACCGCCCATTTCTTTCAAGACATCTTCTCTGGTGACTCGACCAGCAAGACCAGTTCCCGAAATTTGA
This sequence comes from uncultured Pseudobdellovibrionaceae bacterium, assembly GCA_964636785.1. Classification (GTDB taxonomy): domain Bacteria; phylum Bdellovibrionota; class Bdellovibrionia; order Bdellovibrionales; family UBA1609; genus UBA6776. Next base: position 22,445 of record CAZWVK010000008.1, read on the forward strand.
TTGATATCGACATTCGCCTCACGAGCCAATCTTCGAGTGGCCGGAGTCGCTAAGACATGAATATCTGCAGCTGGCGGATAGACATCCATTCCACCGCTTGCTCCACTTGAGCTTTGTGCTGAATACTGTGCTTGAGTGGGTTCATTTCTTTCTTGGGCAATTGGCGATTTCGCTGCCGCTTTTTCTTCTTTCGGTTTGGATTGAGGAGCTGCAGCTGCTTTTCCATCTGAATCGAGGACGAGCATTACGGTTTCAATGGGAATCATATCCCCTTCTTTGTATTTGAACTGCTTTACTTTTCCAGCATAAGGAGTGGGAACTTCCACAGTGGCTTTGTCCGTCATCACTTCTGCAATCGGTTGATCTGCTGAAACAGAGTCACCTTCTTTCACCAACCATTTAATCAATTCACCTTCGGTAACGCCTTCACCAATATCTGGAAGTTTAACCTCGACACTCATTTAAAAACCCTCCTTGAATCGTCTTTTTTCAATTACACCCTTCATAAAAAACTCGCCCGCTCGATAAGAACTTCTGACCAGTGGACCACTTGCGACGTATAAAAAGCCCATGCCTTCCGCTTCGCTTTGCCACTCTTTGAATTTTTCCGGCGAAATAAAATCTTCAACTGGAAGATGACGTTTACGTGGCTGCAAGTACTGACCAAATGTCACCACATCACAATCAATGGCACGAAGATCATTCAATGTCTGACGGATCTCTTCGTCCGTCTCTCCCAAACCAAGCATGATCGATGATTTTGTGAATCGCGTAGGATCCATTTTTTTAACCATCTCCAAAACATCCAGTGATTGTCTGTATCCAGCGCGTGGGTCGCGAACGCGTTTACTCAAGCGCTCAACAGTCTCGACGTTATGTGCGAACACATCGGGTTTTGCATCAACAATCTTCTTAACAAATTCAGGATTGCCTTTGAAATCAGGAGTAAGCACTTCAACAATCAAATCCGGTGATAGGTCTTTCAGCCTATGCACTGTTTCCGCAAAATGCCCGGAGCCTTCATCCGGAACATCATCTCGGTCCACACTGGTCAACACGACATAATCAAGGCCCATCTTTGAAACAGCGTATGCCACCTTTTGAGGTTCTTCTAAATCGAGTTTGCCTTTTGGGTTTCCAGTTTTCACATTGCAAAAGCGGCAACCACGTGTGCACACCTCGCCCATCAACATGATGGTTGCTGTTCCACCCGACCAACATTCACCAATATTTGGGCACTGCGCCTCTTGGCAAACGGTGGCGAGATTCAATCCTTTTAAAAGTTCCTTGAGCTCAAGATAACGTTCTCCGGAAGCTGGTCGGATTTTAATCCATGACGGTTTCGGCAATCGCTTTCTGGCGACGGAAGGTTCAGACATTAATAAACTCCTTCAGATTCCAATGAATCTCTCATAGATCTCCAAAAAGTCACTTGCGAAGGTACCTGCTTCTTTTTCTGGGAGACGGCGTGTCGTTACCCCTGACACAGTGTGACCCGGAAAAGGAAGCAGGTACCTTTTGAGAGAGGGGCATTTTATAAGCCACCCATGGACTTTTTACCAACACTTTTGCCTGCACGATTTATTAAACGCTATAAACGTTTCTTTGCCGACATAGAAACTCCAGAAGGGCCGCTGACTGTCCATGTCCCAAACACCGGTAGCCTCAAAGGATGTCTGATTCAAGGGTCGGACTGCCTTTACTCCCCCTCCAATGACCCTAAACGAAAGCTCAAAGGAACATTGCAGTTTCTAAAGGTCGGAGAAAGCTGGGTCGGCGTGAATACATCGCTCCCCAATCAGTTTGCAAAGCATCTTTGGGAGTCCAAATCCATTCCACATTGGAGAGATTTCCACTTTTTGAAGCTTGAGCACAAGATCAATGCCCAAACCCGTCTAGATCTGGTCTTAGCACCTAATGAAGAAAGCTTTTTAGCCGGTAGGGGTCTTCATTTTGTTGAGATCAAAAATGTCACCATGGCTGATAAAGATCTGGCGCTGTTTCCGGATGCGGTCACAACACGAGGTCAAAAGCATTTGAACGAGCTGATGGAGCTTCAAATCAAGGGTTTTACGACCGAAATTCTATTTATGGTCCAACGCACGGATTGTCAGAAATTCTCTGCGTGCGCAGAGATCGATCCTGAATATGCCCGACTACTGAAAGAAGCTCAGTTGGCCGGCGTTCGTATCACGGCACTGTCTTGTCATGTGAATCAAAAAAAAGGAGTTGAACTCGTCAACTCCTTTTTAAAAGTAGAAATTTAAAATTTAAACTTATTCTTTTGTTACGCGATCGATGATCGATGCGAAGTGCTCTGCAGGGTAAGCTCCGCGAACGGCCACTCCATTCACTAGGAATCCTGGAGTTCCGCTAAAGCCAAACTTTTGAGCTTCTTCCATATCGGCGTTGATACGATCATTCACTTCTTTAGATTTCGCATCACGCTTTACCTTCGCGACATCTGCGCCAACTTCTTTAGCGAGCTCATCAAGAAGTTTTTCTTTCTTTTGACCAAGCTCTGCTTGCCTTTCAAAAACCATGTCATGAAACTTCTCGGCTTTTGCAGGGTCTTGCATCCCGATGGCTTCAAAATATTGAGCGGCTGGAAGTGCTTCTGGGTGAATATCCAGTGGAAGATGCTTGTAAATAATACGAACCTGATCCCCGTATTTATCCCGAACCTGCTTCATGGTTTGATAGCCACGAGTGCAGAACGGACACTGAAAATCAGAGTATTCAACAATTGTAACAGGCGCATCTTTTGGTCCAAAAATAACTCGACCATCTTGAATGGCTGGCTCTTTGCGGTTGTTAAAATCCTCTTCCATGGCTTGGTTGGCCATTTCAGCTTTTGCAAGCTCAACAGCTTCGTTGATCGTGTCCAAAAATGCCTTTGGATGAGCTTTGATGGTGTTGAAAAGAATTTCAGGATTGTCCTTTAATTTCTTCTCCATTTGCGAGCTTGATGTGCAGCCCATTCCAAAAAAGGAAAAAGCCATAACAAGTGTCAGTAGGCTAGTCGTAAGTTTCAAGATGATCCTCCGGATAGAATTCAGGTTGGTTGTTATCTGCTTTCGTTTCTAACTTCAAAAGTGTGCCATAGTCTCATTTAAGAAAGTAGAGAAAAAAACTCGACCTAAGTCGAAGTATTCAATTTTAAAAAGGCCCTCTAAGATGATTTCATGATGAACACCATTTTGCGTCCAACACTTATAACTCTTTTCCTTTCATTCGCACTCGCCGCTTGCACAAGCCCGTATAAGCGCTCAGTGATTCACCCGGCTCGCCCTGGAGATCTCTCCTATCGTGAACTCATGCTTAAGGACTTTGAGCAGATGCAAGCCGCCATGAGAAAGTATGTTCGACATGCGAAACAGGACTTTTCTCAAGCGGATGAGGACCCGCAGGCTGAAGCATCGGCGTTCTTGCAGTTGAAACGTGCTCTTCGCCTTATTTTTTCGCGCCCGGATTCAGACAACGTGGTTGCGAAGTTGGTTCCTGAGGTGAGACGCGAACTTTCACTTTATGACGCATACCCCACTGTGATTCATGAGATTGCGCAAGAAGGTGTTCAGGCTTTTGACCCAAGCTTGGGAGTCAACACGGTCACGCTCGCAACTTACAGTTTTATGCTGCAGAACCTACTTGGCGAAATCAAAGCAGAAGCCCAAACCAATCAGGCTCTCCTTAAAACAATAGATTTCATTGCCCAATCGGACCTCAAAATTCCTTACGATGTGATTCAAGAGCGAAAACTTTCTGGAATGTTTCTTTCCGAAAGCCCTTCCTCTCAGGCCAAACGAATTTCCGAATCCATTAAAGCGTCTCAGAAGAAAACACCTTAGCCGTTTTGACGATCTAGAATTTGTTTAATTTTCCCTCTCTGACTTAGCCGAATGGACATCTCGTCCGAAAGGCTTGTATGGGAAAATTGGAGGAGCTCAAAAAGCTCACTTTCTGTCTTGGGCTTATTTCATTCGCACTTTCGGGATACATCTCATATTCTCTCTTTGATATTGATGCTGCGGCGAAAGAAACTCTTTCCAGGTTTCCTGCAAGTCTTTCTATCTCATCCAAAAAAGAGACACTTCCCTCGCAAACGATTCAAAAAATCAAAATGAGTTGTCCTGATTTAAAAACAGGATCGCACTTGAAGTTGAATGCCCACTTGATGCAGATGCAGTTTCATGAGTGTAAAGATCAAAACCCAATTGAACTTATCAATCTCACCAACGGCTATCAGGCGACACTGTTCATTTCGTCCGATGGAGCCCTTTCCGATTTGATCTCGCTGAAAGATGGAACCAATGAGATCCAAGTGCGTCTTGAAAAGAGTCCCGCTCCATATTCATTTAAAGTGGATGTTCAGCTTTAATTGGTATAGACAAAGCCAATAAGAAAAAGATCCTGCTTAACTAGTAATCCTTCTTCTCGTGTATCGACAGATCCAGTTAACGAAAGACTTAGAGCATTGGTCAGGCGTCGAGTTGCGACCATTTGATGAATTCCATCATTGAATTTGACCATTCCACTCAAACGCCATCTCGGGTTGGCCTGACCGCCAAGCATCACAATAGTTTCATTGCCATTTGATGTTTCAACACGAAGTTTTGCATCCATATCGTAAGGATTATCCAAATTGAAATCCAAGTGCCCACCCGAAAGAGAGTATTTCACTTTGACCTTATATCCCTTTTGAACTTCCATATCCAAATTTGTAACCTTGTCCTTCAACTCATAAACCGCTTTCATTTTCGGACTGGATTTTGCCCAATGATCCACATGGTGTTCCACAAGCCGTCTCCCCATATACTCACCAAAACGACGCTGTTCGTTTTGATACTCTTGTAGGCTTACGGTTTGGCCGGTGAAGTACAAATACTCATCTGTCCGTCCGGGAGAGTTCATAGATTGCTCAAGCTCGGTAACACCGAAGCGGTATTCAAACTGCTCCCTAAATTCCTTAGTGAGCTTTTCATCGAAAATCTCGCGGGCTCCCGTTGATAATTCAGCCGGCTCATCAATAAGAACGACTTCCACGTCAATCGTGTGGCGTTCTTTCTCCACATCGCTTAAATAACCTGGATGCTCACCAAAAACCTGTGAGTTCGCTTCCACGCCAAGCGCAAATCCCATAAAGGTCAGTAAAAATAAAAGATATTGTTGCCAGGCCCTCAAAGTCTCTCCCTTTACATTCCCTTTATATCTATGCAAATCAGACGCCGGTCTCATTATGGTAACTAACTAATTTTACTGGATTTTTTGAAAGCGATTTTAGATCAGAATGACCAGTTTTTGGTCACCTTTAATTGGATTAGACAGCTCTTTGAGTTGTAGCCCTTCCAAGAACATCATAGAGTGAGGAGCTCTATGGCTAAAAAAATTGAAAAATTAGCTTCTGATTTTCACTGGTTACGAAGATTGTGGCACTTCGCTGGTGTGATGGCGATGGTCGCCCTATACCTCTTTTTACAAGAAGATGAAGCTTTGTATACCGCTTTGGTGGTTTCCGGTTTCTTAATCAGTTTGGATCTCATTCGACTTCTCGTTCCAAATCTCAATAAGAAACTGATTCTTGTATTTGGTCCATTTTTGAGAGCCCATGAGACCCATCACTTAACAGCAGCCTCTTATATGTTGATTGGCGTCACAGTCTCAATTGCACTTTTCCCAAAAGAGGTCGTGCTCTTGAGTCTCCTTATGCTGGCGCTTGCAGATCCAATGGCCGCCATTGTCGGGATTCGTTTTGGCAAAGACAAACTCATCGGCAAGAAGACCCTTCAAGGAAGTATCGCCGCTTTCCTCGTTTGCACCGCGCTCGCCTTTGCATATTATTTTTTCTATCGAATTTTCCCAGATGATCGCCTCTTACTTATTTCCGTGCTCTCTGGAACGGCTGGAGCCCTTGCGGAGTTAATCCCCGTATATAAGTGGGATGACAATCTGACTTTTCCAATAATAAGCTCTAGTTTAATTTACGGCCTATTTTATCTGTTTGGAGCCATCTAGATGATTGAAGACAACACAAACGAATCGGTGAAAGAAAAACGCAATCTCTCTATTTACGTTCTCCCCAATTTGTTGACCACATTGAACATGTTTTTTGGATTCTTCGCCATTATCTATGCCATCAACGGCAAAGTGGATTGGGCAGCTTACGCCATTGTCGCTGGGGCTCTTTTCGATCAAATGGATGGCCGTGTAGCTAGATGGATGAATTCCACCAGCCGATTCGGCGCTGAGTATGACTCTTTAAGTGATTTGGTGACTTTCTGTGTGGCACCTGCGGTCTTACTTTTTCTTTGGTCATTAGAGCCGTTTGGGCGCGTGGGATGGCTTGCAACATTCTTCTATATGGCGTGTGGAGCACTCAGGCTTGCACGATTCAATGTGCAGATCGAAGTGGCTGAAAAAGGCTTTTTTCAAGGCCTTCCGACTCCCATGGCAGCTGGAATTGTCGCGTCATCGGTGCTTGCATTTCAGGATTTAGAAATGGATCCCGCAAGATCATTTGGATTATTGGCGATGACGTTTTTGCTTGGAGTCGTCATGGTTTCGAATTTTCGTTATCGCTCATTTAAAGATATGGACTTAAAAGAGCGTCTTCCATTCACATACCTTGTCGTAGGTGTTTTTCTTTTGGCCGTGGTGGCGATTCGACCGGAAGTCACATTATTTATTTTATTTCTAAGCTATGCCATCTTAGGTGCGATCTTCGGGATTTTTAAATTGGGACGAAAGTACTCAAGAAAAGATTTAAGAAGACTTCGCAGAAGATCAGATTTTGAGAGGGAAGAAGAAAATGAAATCTCCCATTAGAGTTGGAGTTGTGGGGGCCACGGGTGTTGTTGGCGAAACATTTTTACATCTGATTGAGAAAAGAAAGTTCCCAGTTTCAGAGCTTCGACTTTTTGCTAGTAAGCGCTCAGCGGGACAGACGCGCACAGTGAACAGTGTGAGCTATCCTGTTGAACTCCTCAGTGAGGGCTGCTTCAAAGATTTGGACATCGTCTTCTTTTCATCCGGTGATGACATCTCAAAGGAATGGGCACCCAAGGCTGCTGCAAGTGGAGCTTACGCCATAGATAACTCAGCCGCTTTTCGAATGAGCTCAGAACATCAGCTCATCGTTCCTGAGGTCAATGGCGAAAGAATTCCCAACACTCCATCCATCATTGCCAATCCCAACTGCTCAACCATACAACTTGTTTTAGCTCTCAATGCTGTAAAGAAATTCGGATTAAAGAGCGTTCAAGTTTCATCGTATCAAGCGGTCAGCGGTGCGGGGGCCCCTGGGCAAAAAGAGCTTGCAGAGCATTTGAGTGAGGATCTCAATTCACCAGAAAATCCCATTCAAAATCAGCAAAAGAAATCGGAAACTTTTATGTTCACGCCTGCATTCAACTGCATTCCTAAAATCGGCTCATTCAATGACGATGGTTTTTGTTCGGAAGAAGTGAAAATCGTAAACGAAACAAAAAAGATCCTAAATCTTCCTGAGCTTTTAGTGAGTGCCTTTACCGTTCGAATCCCCGCATGGAACTCTCACGCAGAAGCCGTCTGGTTTGAGTTGGATCAGGATATAGAGCGAAAGACTCTGATTCAGGCCTTAAAAGATCACCCAGGGCTTCGTATTTTAGAGGAAATCACTGGTTTTGAAACCCCAAGGCAGATTTCGGGCCAAGATGAAGTTTCTGTTGGGCGCATTCAGAAAGACTTTGTCGGTGGAAATCGCTGGAGAATGTGGGTGGTGGCCGACAATCTCCTAAAAGGTGCTGCTCTCAACGGAATTCAGATTGCGGAAAGGCTTCTCGACTAAATTTTGACATCCCTATTGGGGCATGGTGAAATTTTCTTATGAGAATCTTCAGTCTTGTTTTTGCCGCTCTTTTTTACTCTTCAAATTCGTTCGCAGCCATCACAATTGATCAGGGTATTGCTGGAGCCATTCAGCGAATTGATCCTATAACAGCACAGATCTCAATTGTGGCCGGTTTCAATGGCAAATGTAACAATCCCACAACAGGTCTATGCAACACCTGCGTGGACACCGATTTTGTTTCTTGTGGCGGCACGGATGCAGAATGCTGTGGCGGAGGCGATGGGACCAATCATGCCAAATGCCAAATGTGCAACACTCAAGCGGTCGCCGATTCAACCATTTTGAGTATCCCGTTTCGCTCGGACACCACAACCACAGGACTTCCTCAACTGACCCACGACAGTCAGATTTTGGATAGCACATCTGGAGTGGGATCTGGGGGGAACTTTATTTTTACGGCACGCTGGGATGATGTGTGCCAAACTCTCACCGGCTGCACCTGTGAAATAATTCGGACCAATGGAACATGTGCAGGGTTCTCAGGGACGTCCGTCTCTAAAACGGTCACAATCGGAGTTCAGGGCGGTGACACTGCCACCCTCACATTCAAGCTTTACCGTCAGACACAGCTTCTCGCCTCAGCTGCACCTCAAGGAGCTTTGATGTCTTATTCCATTTATCCAGGTGATGAAAAAGTTTATCTCGAAAGCCCGGACGTCGAAGGATATACAGAAGGCTCCACTTCAACCAATCTAAAACAAATCAAAGTTTTTATTGGCACCGGAAATTTCAATAACGCCTTTGTCAGTGATGAGCGAAAAGGAACAGGATATGCGGTTGAGCCTGCATTTTTAAACGTGGATTCCAATGGAGTCGATCAAGTGATTGACGGCCTTGATAACGATGTACTTTATCACTTTCGAACAGCGTCCGTGGATGAGGCTGGAAACGTATATGCCTTTATGGACAACGCTTACATTAAGAATTTTCAAATCAACGGCGTAAATGTATGTCCAGACACGGCACTTGAAAAAGGCGGCAATGACGCCTGTCCATTTTATGGAACACCTAGTGAAGTGATGGGTCTTTTATCGGAAGACCTAAATTGTTTTATCGCCACTGCCGCCTATGGAAGCGCACTTGATCCTCACATCGACACATTCAGAAAGTTTCGCTTTAAAGTTCTTCTTCGCTCTGAGTTCGGAAAGAAACTCAATTATGCCTATTACAACTACGGAGCAAAGCTTTCCCACTTCATCCACGATCGCCAATGGGCACAGACTGCATCACGAGCTGTTCTTTGGCCCACTTGGGGACTTGTTTCTTTAAGTCTTTATCTTGGGCTAAATCTTTGGCAGACACTCTCACTCTTTCTTATAGCGATTGGGCTTACATCTTTAACTGGATTTCTCGTCATTAAAAAAATTCTTCTTGGGAGAGTGCTGCGGTGAGAATTCATTTCACTCTTCTTCTCTTGATGTTCGCAATTCACTCTTCCTTCGCACCGGCACAGGAGTCGTCGGCCAAGTCCGATGAATTACAAAAATATAAAAGCGAACCCAGATTTGACCGGAGAAAGTATCAAGGCCAGGAACGTATTCCCCACCCGGATGCCGAAAAGGGATTGATTCGAATCACCAAAGACGATGTTTATATTTATGGAACACAAACCTCAGAGCAATCCAAGGCCATTGGATTTCGTTTTGGATATTTCGATCCAGTGAACTTGCAAAATCCTGAGACAGCCGGGGAACCAAACTCTTCCTTTGAAGACAATTATGATGAGACGGCCAATCCCACTCTGCTCATCGATTATGAATGGCAGCTCCTTCGATTGGGTTTTGGAAAGTTTGGTCTTAAAGTCGGATCTGGATTTTATATTGCCCAAGGAAACGGACATTTTAAAACTCAACCTGCAAATCCAAGCATTCAAACTCCACGCGAGCGTTTCACACTTTTAGTTTTTCCCAATAGCATCGGTGGAGTCGCCCGATTCCAAATCTGGGACGAGCAACTTATAGTTCCCTATGTGGATGGTGGAATCACGGCATTTGCAATGACTGAAATGCGCGATGATGACAAAGGAACCAAGTTTGGTGGTGCATTCGGCAGTTATTTCGCAATTGGCGGGCAGTTCAACCTTTCCAGATTCAACGCCATCTCTAGAGTGCAACTCGATCGCGAGTATGGCATCAATCGGATTTATGCGGTTGGCGAATATCGCACAGTGATTGGACTCGGCGATACTTTTGATTTTTCTTCGGATTTGATCAATGGCGGATTTTTAATGGAGTTTTAATAGGGTTTCTGGCAAACCTTGAAGTCCATGATCCGCACTCGTTTAGACATTCAATATAAGGGCACTCACTTTGGTGGTTGGCAGAAGCAAAAAGCCAAGGGCCCGCCCACCATTCAAGGGGCTCTTGAAGAAACCCTCTCTCGTTTGATGAACGGCCCCATTCGAGTGCTCGGGTCCGGCCGCACAGACGCTGGAACCCATGCAAGAAATCAGGTCGCTCATTGCGATCTTCCTCATCTGCCTGAAAATTTGAGATACAAACTCAATCGCCTTCTTCCGGAAGGGATTGCGATCTTACGGGTTTCTAAAGTTCCCAGTGATTTCCATGCGTTAGCTAGTAGCAGTGGGAAAACTTATATCTATAGAATCTGGAACCACCCTGTTCCAAATCCGTTCTTAAGCGAAACCGCCCTTTGGCTTCAGCAAAGTCTCCCTCTGAGTCAGCTCAATTCTTTTGCAGAGATTTTCCTTGGAACACATGATTTCAAAAGTTTTCAGACTCGTGGGACGCCGGTTCCTGACACTGTGCGCACGTTGAGCCGCTCCAAATGGGTTTTGAAGCGCCCCCACCTCCTGGAATATCAAGTCACTGGAGATGGGTTTTTAAAGCAGATGGTTCGAAACATGGTCGGCCTTCAGCTCTATGGAGTTCGAAAGGGATTAGAACCAAAAGATCTGAAAACCATCCTATCAGCCAGAGACCGCCGTGAAGCCAAAGACACAGCCCCTTCTCATGGACTTATTTTATGGAAAGTTCACTATTCAAGCCCATCTTATTGACAACAGGTGCCGAAAACTTTAAGAATTTGGGCTTCTTTTAAATGAGGTCAGTAAATGAAAACGTGGAATGCCAAAGCTGGTGAAGTGGAACAAAGATGGTGGGTTGTCGATGCCTCCGGAAAAACTTTAGGTCGTATGGCGACTGAGATTGCAAAAGTTCTTCGTGGAAAAAACAAACCGACATTCACTCCTCATGTGGATACTGGTGATTTTGTAGTTGTGATCAACTCAGAAAAAGTCGAAATGTCAGGAAACAAATGGAACGACGAAAAGTTCTATTCTCACTCCCGTTATTTTGGCTCTTTGAAAGAACTCACAGCGGCTCAGCTTCGTAAAAAAGATCCAAATCAATTGGTGATTGAAGCTGTGAAGGGAATGCTTCCAAAAACAAAGCTTTCCAAGCGAGTGATTTCTAAATTGAAAGTTTACGCTGGAAGCGAACATCCTCATTCAGCTCAGAAACCAGAAGCTCTTACAATTGAGCGTTAATTAGAAAGGACCAAGGACAAGTTCATGGCTGCAGAAAAATACTTTTACGCAACGGGAAGAAGAAAAACGAGCAAAGCTCGTGTGTTCTTGAAATCAGGATCTGGAAAAATCACTGTCAATGGACAGGATGCTTCCGAATTTTTCCCAACTCTCAGCTCGCGAGCAGTAATTACTCAACCTTTCTCTGTAACAGACACTCAAAAAACTTTTGACGTTCGTGTCACAGTTGTTGGCGGTGGAGTCACTGGACAAAGTGAAGCCGTAAGACACGGCATCGCGCGTGCACTTGTTGCAGCTAATGCAGATCTTCGCTTACCACTTAAAAAAGCTGGTCTTCTAAAGCGTGACGCCAGAATGGTTGAACGTAAGAAGTACGGAAAGCACAAAGCTCGCCGAAGCGCACAGTTCTCAAAGCGTTAATCCTTTCACGAGAATATTATTCGTCTCAAAAGAAGCAGGGCCATCCCTGCTTCTTTTTTTTAACTCTTTTTCCAAAAGGTACGCCGTACCTAATCCTCCAATGGATTGCAGGATTAGGTACGGCGTACCCCACCCGCGGCGCGGCGCGTACGCATCCTCCCCCACTCCAGATAACTCTGCTAGTGTTCAAAGATGCATCAATTTGAACTCATTCATCCGGAACCTAAGCATTTCGAGGCCATCCAGGACCTCTGCAGAAGAGTCTATCCATTCACAAAGCCCTGGAACATCGCTCAGCTCGAAGCCCATCATACTTATTTTCCCGATGGTCAACTTCTCGTCATTGAGAAGAGTACTCAGAAAGTTGTTGGACTGGCATTTTCATTGATTATTTCATGGGATGATTACTCTCCCCAAGACAATTGGCAGGATTTTACATCCGGCGGATACTTCCATAATCACAACCCCAAAAAAGGAAAAACTCTCTACGGCGCAGAAATCATGGTCGATCCGGAGTATCGAGGCCGTGGGCTTGGAAAAATGCTTTATCGAGGCCGGGAAGAGATTGCGAAAAATTATGGACTTAAGAGAATCCGCGCTGGCGCTCGCCTAAGAGGATATTCTAAGCATCAAGATAAGCTCTCTCCAGAAGAGTACGTAAAGAAAGTGGTTCAGAAAGAAATCTTTGATCCCACTTTAAGCTTTCAACTCAATCAGGGTTTTGTAGCCATTGATGTGGCCAAAAACTATCTCTTCAATGATCCGGAAAGCCTTGGGTATGCGGCGGTGATCGAGTGGCTGAATCCGGAGGTGGCTACAGAAAGAGATTTTAAACGCCAAAGAGAAAATGTGGAGTTCTTCCTCACTCATCAGCGCCTCAGCGTGGAGTATCTTCCAAAAGAACTTCGACGAGTTGTTCGCAAAATGACTCTTCTTTTGGGTCTGACTCTGAGAGAGCAGTACGGAAGTTCGTTCTATGAAAAAACAGAATCTTATAGAAAAAGTTTAAAAGTTTTTCGTATCCGCAAAAACAAAGCTGAGCTTGAGAGAATCGCCAAAAGATTAAGACGAGAAACCTTAGACAACCAAATTCGGCTGGCCCATTCCTTCTCCATGCTCCTTGAAATTGTAAATTCCTGCGAGTCTGCATATCGGACCTGGAGACAGAGACAAAGATCCATCTATCCCCAGCGCTCAACACAGCTGGATTTAGTTTTTGTCCTGACTGCACATCCAACTGAAGCAAGATCTCCGGTCGTCACTGAAATCTATAGGAAGATTTCGCGATTGATCCTTGAAGGATTGCAGAACAATTTTGTATTCAGCGATGAAGAGATCAGTAGCCATCTTCGCGCACTCCTTGAAATTCCAATGGTAAAAACCTCAGCGCCAACTGTAATGGATGAAGCCGAACACATCTATTCAATCGTCTTTCACAAACCCATATTTGAATTCATCACCTCTCAACGTGAGCCCTATCGAATTCGATTGAGGACTTGGGTGGGTGGCGATAAGGACGGTCATCCAGGTATAAATGAAGAAGTGATGTTAAACTGTCTCAATGGCTCGCGCATGAGATTGATCCATCACATTTCAAGAAAACTGAAGAATGTCATCTCAGACATTGAGCAGCTATCACCGCATATGCGTTTTTCAGCGACAGACAAGAAAAATCTCCAGAATTTTCTAATAAAGCTCAATGCCTTACATCCGATCCAAAATGGAGACGGCAAAAAAGTAGAGATGTGGTTTTACTCTTTTCTGAATTTTGGTTGGCGCGCACATTCTTTTATTCAAAAGCACCATGAGATTCAGTCTATAAAGCGCATCTTCGAAATTTTTCCGGCTTTAGTTCTCCCATTGGAGCTTAGAGAAGATGCTGGAGAGATTGAGAAAGCACTCAAAGATAAAAATGCAGCGATTGGAAAAATGCTTCAGCGTCTCGCTGACATTTCTCGAGGTGGAGCCAGCATAGACTATGCGCAAAGCCTGGTGATCTCTCACTGCGAAGCCTCTCAGGATATTAAGAATGCATTTCTTTTGGCTTCGAAGTGTGGTCATAAAGGAACCCTGCCCATTGTTCCACTCTTTGAAAGCAAAGAATCTCTCGATCAGGCCGAAAAAATCCTTGCGGAATGGTTGGATCAAAAAGGAAATAAAAAAGTTGTTGAGCAATTCTGGAACAAGCGTTTGGAAGTCATGCTTGGATATTCGGATTCTGCAAAACAAATCGGAGCCCTTCCAAGTCGAAATCTCATTCGTAAGTCCATGAGTCGAATCTCAAAACTGATTAAGAGATATCAACTCACACCCATTTTCTTTCATGGCTCTGGCGGGAGTGTTGCCCGAGGTGGCGGAAGCCTTAAAGAGCAGGTCTCATGGTGGCCATCGGCCGCCACCCGGTTTCCGAAGCTAACAATACAAGGTGAAATGATTCAAAGAACTTTTGCCACAAAAGAAATTCTTCACTCGCAATGTCTTCATTTCTCAAGAGTTGTGAGCTCAAAGGGTGCAAAGGCGCCCATGGCAAAACAGCCCAAGAGCTACGATCTCTTTGTTCAGAGAGTGGAAGAGAATTACACAAGTTTCGTTTCAGATAAGAAATTCCTGGCGCAATGTTTGGATGCTACACCTTATAGATATCTAGATGTTTTGCGAATTGGATCAAGGCCAACGAAAAGACCGTCGCAGGATGTGTCTGTCCATTCATTGCGAGCGATTCCCTGGGTCCTTTGTTGGACGCAGTCGCGCGTCTTACTACCAGCTTGGTGGGGAGTGGGATCTGCATGGGAAAAGATGTCCGCTGAAGAACGAACGGAAATTCAATCCTTCTTTAAAGGTGATCCTTTCTTTTCATCTTTTGTAAAACAGCTTGGATTCACCTTAGCTAAAGTCGAAATGATTGTTTGGCAGCAGTATTTAAAAGAGTTTGCACCTTCAGATGCGGATCGCATTCTAAGACTCTTTGCTGATGAATACCGTCGCACGCAAAGGTTCTGTCATGAGATCACTGGAGAGACATCCCTACTTTGGTATCGACCATGGCTTGAAGAAAGCATTCGCTTGCGTTCGCCCTACATTCATATTCTCAATCTGCTCCAGATTCATGCCATGAAAAGCAGCAAAGAGCGCCTTCTCAAAGAAACTTTAGTCGGAATTGCCTGCGGAATGCTCACAACGGGATAGCCAGGCCCTCATCCTGTTTTGCTTTGCATTGAAGAAATGACCAGCTTGCACAATGCGTGGAAAAGCAGAGCCAAGGCCACCAAACCTTGCCAATAAAAATACGGGGGAATATTCCTGTCCCATCTCAAAAA
This sequence comes from uncultured Pseudobdellovibrionaceae bacterium, assembly GCA_964636785.1. Taxonomy (GTDB): domain Bacteria; phylum Bdellovibrionota; class Bdellovibrionia; order Bdellovibrionales; family UBA1609; genus UBA6776. Next base: position 37,575 of record CAZWVK010000008.1, read on the forward strand.
ACAGGAAAGGAAATCCGACTTATGAAGTCTCTATTGATTTTGCTTATTCTTCTCGCTCCACAGGCTTTTGCAACAAAAGCACGTGTGAACAGTCTGCAAGGAGCTCGGTTTTTAACTGACAATCAATTCTTCTTTGAAAACCCAGCTCAGATGATGAGACTTGAAAAAGGTCTTATGGTTCTCGAAGCCGGACAAAGCAATCTGACATCATCCGCAAATACCAAAGCCGAGGGTGGGATTTTTAAGAACATTGGCAAGAATAAAATTGGAATGTATCTCGGACATGTGGATCCAATGGAGTCCACCATTCGCCAACGTCTTGATCTAAGTGCAGGAGACACCAACTACCGTCTTCCTGAAAACCCAATTCATTTTTTCTTCGGCACAAAAGACATGGCCGCATCTATCGGCTATTCTCGAACTCGCGACAGAACCACCAGTCCGCAAACTGAACAAGAGTACCTACAGCTATCTGCAGGTATTGATCGCGGTGATTTTGAAGCATGGGCTAACTTGAATGCTGTTCAAACCGCAAAAGGTGGCGGCTTCACTTATAAAAATGCTCCTGGTTTAAATGTAGGTGGAGAATATCATCTCTCCGAAGGCTTCTATGTCACTGGTGAAGCTTTTTACTCACAGATCGACTCCCGTTCTGGCGCAGTAAAGAACGATGGTAACCTAAAAGGAGTGAGCGTCACTTTCCTTGATCGAACGATCAAAGGCACAGACTATGCGATCTATTTCGGCCCAGGTTTGGAATACACATCTTGGGATATCAACGGACCAGATATCGAAGTTTTTGCAGTTCCTGTTTACCTCGGAATTCAGCACAGTCTTCGCGACTGGCTCGAGCTCAGATCATCTATTTCGCAAAACTTTCTACTTGGAAGTGCACAGGATGAAACACGAACCCCACCCTTGAATGGCAAATCCACAATCGGAAACAACACGACTGTTACCATTGGAGCAGGCGCTTCATGGAAGCAGTTTGTTTTTGATTTTACTTTTGCAGGATCCACAAACGGAAACGTCGATGGTGGAAACCTTCTTGCTAATGGAGCTTTATCATTCCACTTCTAACGCCTGATGTATCAGTGAAGTCGCAGATTCATCTTCTTCCTTATGAGGAAGACTTGGATAAACACTGTGAGCTTTCGGCAGAATGGTTGAATGATAAAACCATTCGTCATTTATTCACTTTATCCCACCCAGAGACTGGTGAGTATAAGCCAGTCTCTGTAGACGAAGTGAAGACCAACTACATTCAGGGTCGGATGAGTGGAAAGTATTTCCGCTGGATGATTGCATGTGACTCTGAAATTCTTGGCGAAGTCAGCCTCACCTTAAATCCTAAGCACCTCGTTACAAATCTTCCGAACACTGGTTGGATCAGTATTGTGATTGGCAAAACTGATCGTCATCGCAAAGGGTTTGGGAGCCAAGCCCTTAAAATTCTTGAACGGAACTCAGCGGAGCTAGGATGCAAAAGAATCGAGCTTGGAACATTTGAGTTTAATACTGCCGCTCAAAATTTTTATTTAAAGAATGGCTATACTGAAATTAAACGGGTTGAAAACGTCACTCGCTGGAACAATCAGCTCTGGTGTGACGTTCGCATGCTCAAAGCACTCTGAACTTTTTACTTAAACTGAAATTACCTGCCCATCCCTAAATTCACTTGCTAGCTTCCTAAGCAAACTCAATGAAATGGGGGCGATCATGAAAACAATCATTCTTTTAGCTGCGCTGTTTTCTTCATTCAGTGCCAATGCTTTTATCGAATCCGGTTGTGAGCGAAAGCTCACTGAGTTTACGATTTCTTTCCTGCAGAAAAATTCACTGGAGATGTTTAAGACGGAGAAAGAAAACCTAACAATAGATTTTTTGAGTTTTGCAAACACCACTCCTGGAAGTTTTTATCAGGGCTACGAAGTCAAAGTGCAGGTCAGCTGGCCTTCTGAAGTTACAAACTTTCCATTTAAGCGGGATCTGGCTTTGAAATTCCATTCGCCATTTATTTGTGATCGGCTTGAGGTTCGCCAAATCATTCTCTTGAATGAGTAGAAATAAATTACTCTTCTAAGACGTAGTTTATAGGGTCGACAGGGACACCATGCACTCGAACTTCATAGTGAAGATGTGCCCCCGTAGATCGGCCCGTGTTTCCAATTGCAGAGATCACATCCCAGCGACTGACCTTTTGCCCTTGCTCTACATAGATTCGTGAATTGTGCGCAAAGCGGGTCACAACTCCATACCCATGATCAATGGATACAAGCTTTCCATAACCACCATCATAACCCGCATAGGAGACGATCCCATCCGCAGGCGCATAAACCGGAGTGCCTGGAGGTGCGGCTATATCAAGACCAGCGTGAAGTTCCGAACGACGAGTGAAGGGATCCACTCGGTAACCGAATTTAGAAGTGAACCAACCTCTTGCCGGCTTGATACTTGGAGTGGCGGAGAGAAGACTTTTTCGATCCGACAATGAATCCCAAACCTTGATCAAACTTTGCTCGCGAAGTTGAGAGTTTTTAACAACCCGATCGATTCGAACAGACAATGTGGCAAAGTCTTTAACCAACTCTTTTCGTTGAGCCAGCTCTCCATTCACACCATCCACCGGCATACCATGAGCGTGGCGCAAAGGATCGGCCGCCCACATTTCAGAGGATGGCTGACGTTCAGAATCCACCTGATCAGACAGTTCATCCAGTGCAACTGGAAAAGGCTGAGTGCTGGCACTATAAGCCAAACGAAGCGCACGGTTTTGATCATCCACATCCGTAATAAGCTTTAACTTCTTGGTGAGTGTTTGAATCCGATCAAGTCCAGCCTCCAAGGAAGACACTTTCTCTTCCACCTCAGAGAACTGCTTTTTTAAAATTTTATTCTCAGCTCGCAGTTTTTCATTTTCGCGAGATTTTAAGAGGAGACCGGTATAGTCCGTAGCCGATGTTAATAAAACGAGAAGAAATAAAAACGAAACCCCGATCAGTGCACGAATCCATGCAGCAGAGATCGTTACACTCCAGGTTCGGCCCTCTCTATCGGGTGCAATCAAAAGCGTGTACTTTTTTGAGTCCATGATTCGAACTATTATCCTTACGTTAGAAAATTCACTCTAGGACCCCCGCCCAAGCGCGTCAATATTCGATTTTTCATGTCCCGACTCTTATGTCTTCGGGACGATGCAGATGACTGAGATATTGTCGTCTCCGCCAGCTGATTTCGCTTCTTTAACGCATTTGGTCACCACGGTTTCAGGCGATCCCTCTCTCATAATTTTAGCAATTTTTTCACTGGAGACGAGGCC
>CAZWVK010000009.1:0-35797 GCA_964636785.1 uncultured Pseudobdellovibrionaceae bacterium
TCTGGCAAAGAGTTTGCGGGCGTTTTAGATCAAGTTATTGAGGCTCAGCCCGATTTGAAGTCGAACTGCGCTATTTTATAAGAGCTTCGCTTTCCCAATTCAAATAAACTTCCTATAATCAGTGGCGATGAAGGTCGCCACTTTTTCTCTTTGTTTTTTTCTTCTTAGTTTTCTTCTCGGAAGTTTCTCTGCTCGATCTTCTTTGGAATTTTCAGCCAAAGGTCATGAATTTGAAATTCCGATTATCTATATCGCTTCTATCACCCTAGATAAGAGTCGAAATTCTCGAGAAATTGCGAAGACCCCGTTAGATCTCTCAGATCCGGATCTCGTTGATCTGAGATGGAATCCATCGCGAAGAATATATCCAAAGTCGAGTCGTTCAGATAAGAAAACTCGGTTTTCAGATGTTTTTTATTCGCCTAGAGCCCCGCCAGTTTCTTAAGTCGATCCAATAAATTTATAAACATTTTGACTTAAGAGAGGTATCTTTATGGAAACCAAGGATATTATTGTCATTATTTTTACTGTGATTTTCACAATTGCCTGTATTTACGGTTTGTGGGCAGTTCGAAACGACAGTGACGGGGAGAAAAAGTGATTCATCTGCCGCAAATCGTTCAAGACTTAGCTTTGATCTTGATGGCTGCGGCAGCGATGACGCTTTTGTTTCGCGCGATCAAACAGCCTGTGGTTTTGGGTTACATTATCGCAGGCTTTTTGGTTGGTCCTCATTTCACCTGGACTCCGTCTGTGCTCGACACCAAAAGTGTCACGGTATGGGCGGAGATCGGGGTTATCTTTTTACTCTTTGCACTTGGACTGGAATTTAGCTTTAAAAAGTTAGCTCGCGTGGGATCTGCAGCCACGATCACAGCGCTAGTGGAAGTGGTCGGAATGGTTGGAATTGGTTTTGTTCTGGGGCAGCTTTTTGGCTGGAACAGTATGGATAGCCTATTCTTGGGCGGAATTTTAGCCATTTCATCGACAACCATTATTATTCGAGCCTTTGATGAGCTGGGAATGAAAACAAGGGGATTTGTCGCTCTTGTTTTTGGAGCATTGATTGTTGAAGATCTTTTCGCCATTCTATTGATGGTTCTTCTATCCACCGTAGCTGTTACTCAGACTTTTTCGGGCATTGAGATGGGAGTCTCGGCATTAAAGCTCGTGTTTTTCCTTACTCTTTGGTTTGTCTCAGGGATCTTTTTAATTCCAAGTTTTTTAAAGCGCACCAAACATCTGATGAAAGCAGAAACTCTTTTGGTGGTATCACTTGGCCTTTGTTTTTTCATGGTTGTATTGGCTTCTAAAGTTGGATTTTCACCAGCACTTGGTGCGTTTATTATGGGATCGATCTTAGCGGAAACCATGGAAGGCGAAAGAATTGAGCATCTGATTGTCCCTGTGAAAGATCTGTTTGCGGCTGTCTTCTTTGTTTCAGTTGGAATGCTGATCGATCCGGCTGTGCTGGTCGAGTACAAATGGCCGGTATTGATCATCACTGTCGGAACAATCATTGGAAAAATCATTGCGACATCGTCGGGTGCACTTTTATCCGGCCAGAGTCTAAGGCATTCAGTTCAAGCGGGAATGAGTCTTGCGCAAATCGGAGAGTTCTCGTTTATTATTGCAGCACTTGGTCTTAGCCTTAAAGTCACCAGTGATTTTCTCTATCCCATTGCAATCAGTGTTTCAGCGGTTACAACGTTTACAACTCCTTACCTAATTAAATCGGCCGATCCATTTGTGGGATGGCTTGAGAGAACTCTTCCCAATAAGCTTTTAGTGGGGATTGAACAATTCGGATCCACTTCACGAAGGATGTCCAATAAGCGGGGTTGGAAGAACTTTCTTCAACTGAGTATTTTAAAAGTTTTTGCAAATGGTGTGGTTGTTACAGCGATTTTTTTGGTTTCAGCAAACACTTTAAAACCATGGGTTGAGAGTCATATTGACTCCAACCTCACAGCAAGGCTTTTGAGTTTGGCATTAGCCTTTCTCTTCTCATCGCCCTTTTTATGGGCGATGGCTTTTGGGCGCACCAACGAAGAGTTCACCAAAGCGCTGTGGAAGGAACGAATTTATAAAGCACCCATCTTTGTTTTTGAGGCCTCAAGGTGGGTGATCACCTTGGGGCTCGTTATAGTTTTATCCGGTCAGTTTATTTCTGCAGGTGCTGTTACAGTGGCTGCGATCTCTGCTTTTACTTTTCTTTTTATCTTTCTTTATAATCGCATCTCAAAAGTTTACTTTTGGCTGGAAAGCCGCTTTATGGTCAACCTGAACGAAAAAGAACTTCTTGAATCCAAAAAACGAATGCCGACATTCACCCCATGGGACGCTCACCTTGTAAAACTCAAGGTTTCGCAGCAATCGGATTTGATTGGAAAAAAGATCTCTGAAGCCATGATTCGAGAGCGATTTGGAATCAGTGTGGCCGTGATTGAGCGAGGGCGAAAGTTTATTCCAGCACCTTCTCCAGATGAATATATTTACCCCATGGACACCTTACAGGTTTTAGGAAGTGATGAAGAGATTCATAAATTCAGAGAGGTGTGTGAAGTGGAAGTGGGAGAGGATCTTGATTTTTCTCAGCTAGAGTATTCCCTTCACGCTATACAAGTGGAAAGCGATGCTTTTTATGCGGGAAAATCCATCCGCGATTCTGGGATTGGAAAAGCCACTTCAGGTTTAGTGGTTGGAATTGAGAAAAACGGCCAAAGAAATTTAAATCCAGATTCATCCACTCTGATAGAAGTGGGTGATACGCTTTGGATTGTTGGCAACTCAAAACTGATTCAAAATCTTTAGGTCTTGCCATTCAGTCGAAACGCAATAAAGAAACTCACGGCTGCAGGAAAATAAAGCCCAGCAAAATGAACATCCATTAAAAGAAAAGCTGCGAAGATTGATCCGGCTAAGAAGGAAGAGATAAGCTCGATTCTTACGGTATTGTACTTCTTCTCGCCACTGCCATTCAGAAGCAATCGCTTTGCGAGTCCAATGCCCAAATCCGTTGTGAGTCCGGTTAAGTGGGTTGTTCGAATGATGGAGTTGGAATAGTGAGTGAATAAGGCGTTCTGCGCTCCACAATTGAAACAAAGGCCAGAGAGCAAAACAAAGTCCCCAAAGCCGGCAAAAGGTGCGCCAAATTCACCTAGAAAAGACATCTGACCAAAAATCCCAAGGAGAAGATAAATCACACCCAGTAAAGACATGACTTCAAAGTAAGCGGGCTTTTGATCGCGAGCCCTTCGCACGGAAATAAATACTCCGGACACAAAAGATCCAATTAAAAAGCAAACAGGAACAAATAGAAAAATCAGCGCTTTATCATAAGAGCCTTGTTCAATAAGCACAGCAGAATGACCGGCAAATCCTGTGACATGAGAAACCAAAAGATGAACCATTAAAAACCCAGCCACATTCACAAAGCCACCTTGAAAAGCGAGCAGCGACCAAATAAATCGGTTTTTAGGTTCGAAGATAGCGTCTTTCAATTTCTTTCCTTAAAAGAATGATACTAGCTGATTAATCCTAGCTGGTTAATCCTAATTATGGAATTCCGAATAGGGTAGATCTTTGAAATGTTCAAGAGCTGGAAGGCGGATGGTGAATGTCGATCCCACCCCGGGCTGACTTTTAACTTCGATCTTACCGCCATGTCTTTCAATGATATGCCTTGATACCGAAAGCCCAAGTCCCACTCCAGGGATAGTGGCCTTGGTGATTTGAGTGCGCCGAAAAGGCTCAAAAACTTTCTCAAGATCCTGCTCTGAAATACCAATGCCTTCGTCCTTCACACGCACAATAGCTTCGTTTTTTTCAATCCGAAGATCGACTTGCACTTCGCCACCATTGGGGGAGTATTTGATCGCATTATTAATAAGATTGTTGATCACTTGAGTGATCCGGGTCGGATCACATTCAACAGGCACCGGATAGGGTGGAGCATGAAATATAAGAGTGTGGCGAGAAGACACTTGCTGATGAAGCACCACGGAATCTCCGATGGGTGTTCGAAGGTCATGAGGGGATTTAACAAGCTCGAGTTGTCCCGACTCAATTCGACTCGCATCCAAAAAATCACCAACCATTCGATTCAATTGATCGGACTGTCTGGAAATGATCTCAATCATCTGCTTTCTTTGCTCAGGAGGAAGCTCTTCATGATCAAGAATTTCTGCGGACATTTTAATTCCAGACAATGGATTTTTAAGATCGTGAGCCACTCCCGCCAAAAAACGAAGCCTGGCTTTTTTCTGATCGGCCAGCCTCCAGGTGAGGTCATTAAATGCCTCGGCCGCAACACGAATCTCATCAATCCCCGAAGGTTGAACCACACCATCGCGATTCGCTTCGCGAAAGCCAACAATCCCAGAGCTGAGTTCACGAATGGGTTTATAAATCCAGCGTCGAACCATCGTCCATGCATAGGGAAGTAAAAGAGAATAAAGAATCAAAACTCCGAGCGCGACCAAAGATAAAAAATCCACTCCAGCTTGCGAGCGCTGTATGGCTATGCCGGCGTCATCCAGATTAAGATGCGCTAAACTTGCTGCTTTTTTATGTGCATCTCTCAAATAGACATTAGACTGCTGATAGGCTTCGGCAGGAGTGAGTCCCTGATGATTCAGATTATCGCGTTGTTTTAGATAAGTCTCGGCGCTCTCTGTGACTTCAATCAAGAGTTCACTATGCCGACTTGTGGGCATAAATGATCGAAGCTCCGCAAGAGTTCTTCGAACATTTTCTTCCTCTTGGATCTGGTTTCGGCTGTGTTCAATATCTCCAGTGAGACCATAGAGGAACCATTCTCTATTGGTGCTCAAGAGATGGATCTGAAGCTCTTCCGAAAGGCGCACCTTTTCAAACATCTGAGCGACATCAGCTGAAAGCTGGTCGGCGCGAAAAGCCGCAATAAAGGTGACCAGGGCCAAGACGCCTGTGGTAAGAACAAATCCGCCAAGTAGGCGTAAAAAGATACTTTTTAAAGTCATAATTCAACTTGGGCGTGCACGGTGGCCCAGTCAACCCCGCTAAATATAAGTCAGCAAAATCTGGGGGAGTTGTGGTATATTATTCATGTTTTCCGGGGGCGACATGGCTTCGACGTGGGTCGTGAAGCTTTGGGAGCATGCAGGGGCGCACGAGGTCCTCTATAAAAACGTGCAAATTTGTAATTGGCAACGATTACGCACTTGCTGCCTAATTTAGCGTAGCACACGGATCCGGTGTCGCGAGGACGGACCCGGGGAAGTGTCATTTTAGTCCTCTCGTCTTGAAGCTGTTTTCTCCAGGGCTTTAAGATTAAATTTTCTGGGGGACGGGTTAGAGAAAGTTTGTCGCTCGACGTTTTCTAACCTTAGTTAAAAGAGTGACTAAGCATGTAGCCGCCCAACAGTGAATCACTTGCGGACGAGGGTTCGATTCCCTCCGCCTCCACCAGAATCATTCAGATATCGGATATCAGATATCCGATATCTGATATCCGTACAGAATCAGAGTCGGGATTCGGAAGAATGCCCTTTTTTCCAATTGGGCGAATCCTTCAGATTCGAATTTACAAGCTTATAAAGATTTGCGCCGAGAGCATCCGCTTTCGCGAGCAAGTCTTTATCTTTCAAATCCATAAGTTCAAAAATGGTTTGGCACTCTCTAAGTGATCCATATGCCATATGAAAGAAGTTTCGTTTCTCACGAGCCGAGCCCTTCGCGTTTCCTTCGGAAAGATTCAATGCAATCGAGGTCGAAGCTCTGTTGAGCTGATCTTTGAGATGGCCCTTAAACTTCAGCTTTGCAGTCAGCTTGCTAAATTCAATGGCCATATCCAATGTCCGGAATGATTTCATCTTTTGCTCCTTATTTAGTTAAGGAGCTAGGCCATTGCAAAAGTCGGGGCGTGCTGAGTGTAGAGTGGGCTTAGGATAGAGCGTTGGTTCGGACGCTTCGTCCGGATGCTGGGTGGTGGAATGCGCAAGCATTCAGCGCAGGCAGGCAAACAGGACTGGGCGCTCCCGATGTTTGACTGAGTAAACTGCCCGGCCTTGCAGTGAGTGAGCTGGAAGCGAACGAACGGAAAGGCGATTCCGGTTGGCTTGACCAATCACGTGCAATAAGGGGTCATCTTCTTTGTTGGCTTCGTCGTTGCCTTGTGCGACGTACTTTTTTGTACGTCTCCGCGTCTCCTTCTTGCCGCCTCAGATCGTGGTGTACGGCGAATGAGCATTCCACGGATAATAAAGAGACGGTCTAGAAGTATAGGCTCTCGATTTGACGAATTCTAAACGATTTTTGGTAAAGAGGTGAATTTCATACAGGAATTTCTCCGATTGCGCCAAATTGAGCTGCTTACGGGTTAATTTTTATTTAGAGAATGAGCAGTAAATCCGATGAGTTTATATGCCAGCGAAAATCATCTATCTAAGCAAGAGCCGCCTCAAAAGGGGACTGCAGTGTCCAAAGAGTTTGTACTTTACCGTGTTCAAAAGAGAGCTGGAGCCGAAGGTCACGAGCGCTACTCAGCTTATTTTTGATGAAGGGAATGAAGTGGGGGAGCTCGCGAGAAAGCAGTTTTCCGATGGAATCCTTATAGATAACCCACACTGGGATATCAGCGGTGCTGCAGAAGCGACCCAAAATGCTATTCGCTTAGGTGCTGATGTGATCTTTGAGGCTGCGTTCCTGGTAGATGGTCTGTTTGCGCGCGCCGATATTCTAAGAAGAGACTCGTCTCGAAATGAATGGGAGATCATAGAAATTAAAAAATCAACCAAAGTAAAAGAGGAGCACATCCAGGATCTTGCAATTCAAGCCCTGGTTCTTGAGAAAGTGGGATTAAAAGTAAAAAGCTATCACTTGATGCACTTGAATTCGGAATGCATATTTCCCAACTTAGGCAATCTTTTCTGTATTACCGATGTGACCGAGGGAGTCGGAGCATCTTTGCCAGTGCTTAAAAATAAGATTTCCGAGTTAAAAAGTCTTGTCAAAGAAGCCCGTGAACCGGAAATTGAAATTGGCTCCCATTGCGATGATCCTAATCCTTGTACGTTTCGTGATCACTGTTGGAAGGACTTCCCGAGGCCAAATGTCTTCGATCTTCCGGGGGTAGGACCCGTTAAAGGTTGGAAGTTGATCGAAGGCGGCCAAACTCTCATTTCCGATCTCGATCCGGAAGATTTCAAAGGAAAGACGAGAGTTGCGATAGAAGCTATTCAAAAAAAGAAGAGATGGATTGAGCCAATGCCTATCAAGACATTTGTTAAAAACTGGCAGTGGCCATTGTACTTTCTAGATTTCGAAACGCTGGCACCAGCGGTCCCTAGATATGCAGGCTGCCGACCTTATTCTGAAATCCCATTTCAGTTTAGTTGTCATGTGTGGCCAACTCCTAAAAGTGAAGTAGATCACATTGAATATCTCCATCTTACAAAAGAGGATCCGAGGCTAGCTATCGCTGACGCACTAGTTAAAGGCATAGGAGATACCGGATCTGTCGTGGCTTATAATATGTCCGTAGAGAAGAATATTTTACTCAAACTTTCAGAACTGTTTCCTAAATACAGAAGTAAGCTGAAATCAATTGCTGAGCGGTTGGTCGATCCACTGCCTGTTTTTCGAAATCATGTGTATGACCCAAACTTTAACGGGAGTTTCAGCATCAAGGATGTGGCACCAGTCTTGGTGGGCGCCACGTATGGATATGGTCAACTAGAAGTATCAGACGGAATGTATGCCCGCGCTATGGCGGAAGCGATTATATGCGGTAAAATTAGTGGCAAGGAATCCGAACAATTAAAACAGGCGCTATTAGAATATTGTCGACAAGATACCATAGCAATGGTTGCGCTGACTAAATGGATGCTTGATCTAAAAGCTGCGTGAGAAGCGCTTAGATCAATTCTTAGAAATGTCTAATATCAGAATACTTTATCTATATTCCCATCTATATAGATTCCTAATTCCAACCGATAAAATTATATGAGCATGAAAAAATTAAAAAACCTCCTGGCTGAAGCCACTATCAATAAATTCATTGAGCATATAAAAAGGAAGACAAAATCCGGAATTGAAACCCTTCACGAGAATGGCGAAAAGGCTTGGTTGGGTAGCGTTGCGGCTATGGGAGACTTTAGCACAGCCTTGAGCCAAACAGATTTCGTATCAAAGTTAAATACCTACTCCTCAGATGTATCAAAAGCCATGGATGAGGGTTTCAAAATCGGCAGTGAGCATTTGGAGTCGGGACTAAGTATGACCCCAAATAATCATCGTATTCTGGATGGTGGACACGGCTTTTTTGAATCCATTTCTAAGGCACAAGAGGTGGGAGAAGCCAATGGCTGGTCTGATCTCGAAACCTTTCAGGTTTGGATCAAGTCCTATTTTACAGACTTATCCTCAAATGCCGGAATGCCAGTGTTGGATTCATACACAGATGATGTATACGCCTTTTTGAGAAATATTGGCTTTAGTGACGAGACCGCCCGCGACGTATTAACGGTGAATGGCCAGGAAGCAATTGAGTGCATACTGGGCGGATCTCTATCTGCAGTAGCTATATTCTTTGCCTGGAAGAAAGACGACAAAGATAATTTCTCAAGATCTCTGGGGGCGATGGGAATCGCGAGCGTAGTAAGCCTTAATCCGGTTGTGTTAGCCGTCGTTATAGCAGCTGCGGCTTTGGGGTATACAACTCTTGTCTGTCGAAAATCTGCGGGCAAAGGAATGATCGTCAGCTCAGCAGCAATGATCACTAGTGCTTTAATTCCGGGTCCGCTGTTACTCGGAGTAATTCCTGCAATTGCAGTCGCCGTTCTAATCAATAAAAAGATGAGTAAAGAGTTCGATCCATCGGCCCACTTGGTTCAGCTTTATAAGAATTTGAGAGATAGGGAAAAGCGACAGAAGATCCTTGATCACTCAAAACAAATCCTGGAAATCCTGTCCCGTGCCCAAGCGAACCCGGAGTCGAGAGTGGGATAGGCTAGCGTTTTGCCAAACGCCGTATAACAAATTCATACATTGTCACCGATGCTTGTTTTTTGAGCAAAGCTGTCATACAGCAGCCTGTAAATGAGCAAAACAAAAGCTATTAGGCTTACCGATGCCGAGGAACGGCGAATTCAGGAATTCTTGCGCCTCAATCCCTTCTTTGACTTTTCATCTCTGGCTCGAACTGCGATTCTAAAATTTATAGAAAACCCGGAGCTAATCCTTAGGCCGGTACAAAAATCAAAAAAATCATATCAATCGAGTAGGCAAAAGGAGATATCTTTGTGAAGAACATTGATAGTCAGGACAGACTAAACAAAGTCATCCCGTTATTTCGAAACGCTAAGCCAGAGCCGTTTATTGAGAAACTAGCGGTGAGTTCTCCAAAGCCTGGAATAGGCGCCATCGAACGAGAGATGCGTGAGAAACTCGGTAAGCTAAAGGACTGTCGTTATCCAGATACCTTTGATTGGGGCGTCTATGATCGAATTGCTAAAAGATATGGTGAGAATCAGCCTCGGGGCGGTGTGGTTTTTAAGACGACATTCAAGTTAGTCAATCATCATTCAACTTGCAATAAATGCCACCAAGCTTTTGAAATCGATAGTTATGGCCGAGGTTGTATTCATAACTGTGTTTACTGTTATGCCAAAGATCAACTGACTACGCACGGGTTCTGGAACCGACCGATGCCGTTTCCGGTTGATTTGAGTGAAGTCAGAAAAATCATGTATACAGTTTTTGAATCTGATAAGCCTTCAAAGTGGAGAAATATTCTTGCGCGACGGGTGCCACTAAGAATTGGCTCCATGAGTGATTCGTTCATGCACATGGACAAAAAGTACGGCGTAACAAAAGAGCTTCTTAAAATCCTAAACTACTACGAATACCCACATATTATATTTACGCGATCTGACCTTGTTGCGGATGATGAATATCTGAATATTTTGAACCGTGATCTGGTTTCAGTTCAAATGTCAATGTCTGGAAACAACGAGCATCTTCATCGTTTGATCGAGCCAGGTGCGCCCAGCATTCAGCGAAGGCTCACTGCTCTCAAAAAGCTAGCTGAAAATAACTTTTGGACGACAGTAAGAATTAATCCTATGTTCCCAACCCACCCAGACGGGTACTACACGGATAAAGCTAGTGTAGTCGAACGTTTCGGCAGTCTTGAGAAGGTGCCGACGTTCGACCTCATGAATAGTGAGTTTATTGATCAACTGAAAGAAGCCAAAGTACCAAGTTTGCTTGCAGGATTTGTTCGTTTATCCTCAAAAGCGATCAATTCAATGTCCGAGGTGACGGGCATCGATTTGAGATCTTTTTTCAAACCTGAACACTTGGTGGGGCAGGGTGATAAACATTATTCAGATTCAGAAATTGCATACTATTACTTTAATTTAAAGAAAGAGACCGCCAAACGGGGTATCCGATTTAATACTTGCTACATAGGCAATGGTCAGAAGGACTTTTATCAGTACCAATCGCTTTGGGATAATAAGAAAGACTGCTGCGATGCGGTTGGAAATGTCGGTTCCTTCACTACGACAAGTCAGACGATTCCTTGGGAAGAGCGATTGAAGCATGCGCCCAGTAAAGAGCATGCATTGAAGTCAAAATCGCAAGAGGAAGAGTACGATGAAAAGTTTGATTTCACGAATTCCATGAGGCGGAGCACTCAAAAAAGCGATTCACCTGAGGTGCAGGTTTGAAAACCATCCCGGGCATTAATGTGCAGTGGCCATGGAGCGAACTTTTGATCTCAGGAAAAAAAACGGTCGAAACGAGAACGTATCCATTGCCAGAAAAGTATATTGGAGTAGAGCTCGCGTTAATTGAAACACCAGGTTCAAAGGGGAAAAAGGAAGCTGGGATCAAAAAGGCGAGAGTAATTGGAACAATAACCTTTGGTGAAGCTTTTAAGTATAGAACCGAATCCGAGTGGAAAGGAGATGAGCAGCGACACCTGGTAGACACATCGGACCCACAATTCTCCTGGAAAAAGAGAAAGCAAAATGTTTGGGGTTGGACGGTAATCAGATTCAAGCGTTTTAAAAGAGCAATTCCCGCGCCCAATAAGCGCGGGATTGTATTTGCAACCTCTTGTAAAGTTAGTCCCTAATTGAAACTCGCTCGCCCATCCATACAACTAAATTTCGATATCCCATCGCCGCGAGAGCAGACTGCATGGTACACCAGGTCTCCCAGCTTTCTTTAGTCGCCATGATTTCTGGACCATGCACCAAACAGATCACAGTTCCATCGTCCGAGATCGCTATTGGATGAAATGCCTTCTTTAGATTGTTTAGTGCATTCCCAAGAATCAATGTGCGCGGATCGTCGATTTCATCTAGATCGACGGGTGAAAGTTGATAAAAGATAGTCTGTTTGCTCAGGCCTAATTCCAGACGTTTTTTGGTTTGATCATCAACTATCGACGGAATAGCGAAGAGTTTCTCTTTCCTTTTAAAAATATCTAGAGGCTCAGCGCTTGAGATCATATCTTTTAATATTTCTAAGGGCCCTGTTTGTGAAGGCCAGTGCCCTGGTACCCACATGACTGACCAGCCGCGCTTTGCTAAAAAGTTTCGCTTTTCTATGTCTGCCAGGAATTTCTCTCGATGATGTTCCCAGCCATCGACGAATAGTTGAAGTTTCCGTCTGCCGCTTTCAATCTGGAAATCCGAGACCGTTACAAGTCCTTCAGAAGGATCTCGAAATTCCTGTTGAGTTTTATATTGAATTTTAGCCTCTTTAAGCCATTTACTAAAAAGTGTCTCGGCACCGCTTCGTTCGTCGGTCTGTTGCCCAAGGCCGATGTCGATCGCTTTCCAATTCCCAGTCTTAAGAGCTTCAAACAGGATCGGCTTCCCATCTATAAGAAATACGGATTTGTCAATATGGGCATGATCCCACTGGTTGTCATAGCTTTTGAGACAGCGATAACAGCCTTTTTCACAACAGCTTTTACTGATTAGCGATGTACACTCGTCAAGGATTTGATCCCAGTAGGTTTCGATCATTGGAATAATGCCGCTGCCCCCACGTTCTGTGTCCAGTATGAGAATTTCAAGCGAGCTTACTTGGGGATCTTGTCCATTGGCAGTAGGTGCCATTATACGACGTTCAGTAATCTCTAAGTGGTTTGCACGCTTATTGAGACGCAAAACTTTCTGGGTGGCTCGTTCAAATGTGGCTGCAAGTGTCTTGTAGAAAATATTGTGAGCTTCGGTATGGCCATCAGGTAATCCTTGCACCCATTGGTTGTACCGGGCTGAAGAAATTGGAAGACGTAGGCGTATTCCCGGGCAATCAGTTTGAACCGCAGGGAAGAAGGGGCGCCACTGTGCCCTTGTCGCCGCTGGCGGCGGATTTAGTCTTACACCGAACGATGAACTTTCAGATTTTTCACGCCAGAGGGCGGTTTGTGAATTGCCTGAGACTGCAGAGTCTCTTCGGTGTATGATTTGTAGTACCCGAAAGCTGTTTTCTCTACTCATATGAAAGTGCATTTGTATGCTTTGGTCTGTAGTGAGGGCCTTTGAACTATCATTGTTTGGAGCGCCGATAAGTTTTAGATCAGCTGTGAAATAGTTCATCTCTCGGCGGCTTGTAGAATCTGAAATGACATTTCTCTGGGAGCCATGAGCTTCACGTATTTCTATGAGTTCTGGCCTCACACTGTCACCATCTTCTCCAGCGCGTATTACAGGGCTCTGACATGATGGGCATTCTTCTGAACCTGGAGGTATAAGTTCGGTGCATGTATTGGAACAAACGCCCCAGCCGGTAGTTGTTAAATTCGCATTTTGGGCGCTGATGTACCTTTCCACTTCATAAATCCAACCGTGACCATATATTTTCTGCTCAGGTGCAAATTCACGTAGTGCTACAGTGGCGGACCGGTCATATTTTAATAGGTCCATATATTTATTTTCCGAGTTCCCATAATTTACTCTGACACCCCTGAATCTAGTTACCCTTCCAGGAAAATCAAAATTAGGTAGAAAGCCGCTAGCCGCCATATCACTTATAGGTTGTGGTTTGTCAAAATTGCGGCCAATCCCAAGATATAATTTCGAAAAATATAGCGCCCTAGAGAGCGCACGCTCAAGACCTTTTCGCTCATCTTCATTCATCCGGAGTCTTTCAAGGCCACTTTTTGAACCCAGAGTTTCAACTTCATTTAAATAAATATCGAGCAATGCTAAATACCCATTCAGCTCAGAAGCGAAAGTGTCTGGCCAACTTGTAATGTCAGCCTTTTGGCGGAGTTCTGAGGCTAAGGTATTTACTGCTTCGGACTTTAACGATGGTTTCCAAAGATGAGTCGAAGTCAGGTTTATAAAGTCATCTATCATTGACTGAATTAAATTTTTTCGCGATTCATAAATTTCTCGCCAATTCTGAGGTGCGGTGGGAAGTCCGGCGATTTCATCTCCCAATAACGCTTTGGCCTTCTGAAAATGGTTACTTAGATCGACTAACTTGTCCCACCTTGAAAGCTCAATCGAAGGGACGCCGTCTATTGGTAACCCCATGGCCTCCAGGATAAGACCATTCAGGTGCCTGGCTATGATAAACGTATTTTCAATTGGCATACCCGGCGGTAAAATTTCACCGGAGGCCATATCTATCGGATTTTCAAAGAAAGTCATATCGTGGCTACTAAAACCACAATATGTAAATATCATTGCACGCTTAGGCCCACGGCCGGCTCGACCCGCACGCTGGGCATAATTGCTTGCGTCAGGGGGAACAGAGCGATGAATTACCGTGGGCAGATCGGGTAAGTCGACCCCCATTTCAAGAGTAGGCGTCGCAACAAGTGTATTAATTTGGCCCTTTACAAATTTGTTTACTGCTTCATTTTGATCTGCGGCGCCAATCATTCCATTGTGCTCTCTTGCTGATACCAATCGCGCCTCTGACGAAAGTGGTTGATGATAGAGCTTTCTGTAATACTCATGTGGGGGATTTATAACTTGTTTCCAAGTGTCCCCAGGTTTTTTGCCAGTCATTGCTCCTTCAAAGTCATGTCGAAAAGCTGAAACGCGCCACGCACCCGTATAGGCTGACCGCCATAACTTCGGATTTGGCACTATTAGCAGTGATCCGCTGACTTTTAAAACAGGATTGTCTTGTTCAGCGCTTGATAAGAACAGACATTTGTTTAAAGGACTCTTTGTGATGAATTTCACCCAAGTGTCTTTTTTTGCCCAAAAGGGGAGTTCTGCCTCTAAAGCGCCGAGTTGCATAAGTAGGCGCCCAAGTCCCGAGTTTTTGGATATTTTGTTTTGATTCTTTGCAGATTGGCCTAAAAGATCTTCGATACTTGGACGAATCTGCGCTGACCATAATCGACTCAGAAACTGGTTAGCAGTGTTGCCATCGATATCCCCAAGAGCACCTTTGGTTGCCAATTTCTCAATTAACCAGTATCCAATTAGAAAAAGTGCGCGACCACTAAAACCAAAATCAGGGTGAGTGGCAGCAAATTCCTCAAAAGACTCTTCATTAAAATCAGGAAAATCCCACGTAGCGAGTCCGAGGGTCTGTAGACCTCCCTCTCTCACCTGAACCGCAGTCACGTCTAAAGCGATGACATCTGTTAGAAGCTCCAGGACGAATGTGCCCCGGTCGGAATCGGCTAGCAGGTCGAAATCCTCATCTGTTTCAGTTGTACGGCTTTGTGAATCACTAATGGTGTAGTTCTCTAATAGCCATTCCCTCAAGGCACGCTTTCTCGAATCGGGATTGCGGTTTTTGAAGTCTGTCTGGAGAACCTCCCGTGGAATTAGGTTTTGAATGGTCTGCTTACGTATCCTAAAAGATTTGGGAAGGCTAGCACTACGATGAACTAATTCGCCTGATTCCACACTCATTAAGAGGCGAATTGCAAAATCATACTTGAACGATTCCGGTAGCCGTTCGTCCGTAGCAATGCGTTTTTTCAATAACCACGGTTCTTTGTCATTTGCATCCTGATTTGCTTTCAAAAAGCTAGCAACGGCTCGACGCAAATTAAGCCTTCTATGACGATCAGTCAAAAATCCCGAAAGAAATGAAGTTTCCTGTCTGTTGTCACAGAAAATTAAAAGCTTCCGCTCTTTGTTGTCACCTTTAGGTGAGCCGTCATATGAAATTTTTGAAAGGAGACTGGCTGAATGAACGGAAAGATCAATTGATGCACTACTTCGGTGCGTATTAATTAGCGGTCTTTCGTCAGAGGTTTCCCCACAAGCAGGACAACTATGAAAATCTGAAGCCTCTGCTTTTTCTTTCTTGCCATTGGTAACTTTGGTTTTAATCCGGCTGTAGCGCACCAATATCGTGGCATCTGAATTTTTTGATTTGCCATAGGTGGCGATTAGATGTTTTCCAGAGGTAGAAAGCGTATATTCATGCCGCTCCCAACCAGAGGGTAGATGTTGGCCATTATTTGGAATAGTTTCTGGATCATGTAGTACTGCGGCTTCGATCCCGCCACTAAGTGCTTCCTCGTCAAATCGCTCTGGTAGGTTGATAATTTTAGACTGTTCGGCACCTTCTCCATCCTGAGCAATCATCAGGCCCGCAAATGCACTGTGCCCGCACTTCCGACAAGAAACAAAATTCAGCGCTTTTTTGTCTGAATTAGCCAGCGATTCATCATCAAACAATGTCTTTCTATCCAGTGACCAGTACACTCGCGGTTGCGCGCGGCCAAATAAGTGATATCGAAGACCTATTGCCGGAAATATTTCATTTTCAAAAGCGTGGCTACAAAGTATTAAGAGTGCTTCTAAAAGATGTGGACTTCCACCGACACGGCCAGTAAATCGTGAAATAGCGATTTTTAGTGTAACCATACTTGATTCCTGACCTTGTTCGTCTTTCAACAGAACAGCCAGTAGGTGAGGCGCTATAGCTTTTGCCCAGGGATAAATTTGTTTGGCACAGGTGAGATAGTCTGAGGTTTCAATTTTGACGAATCGTTTTGCCAGTTTAAATAAAGACTCTGGAAACATGGCTGAGAGATCTTCAGCAATGGCCTCAGCCGGGGCGGCTTTACAGGCTTCGAATACGCTCAGATCTGGGTTAACAAGTGCCTCAAAGCTATCTTTCAATAACCAATTTTCGCCCTCGAATGGACGACCAAAGAGTTTAGTGAACATATCTCGCATATCATGTTCAACTTTTTTCTCATCCTGATCTGGCCCTTGGCTAAGAGTTGCCGAGGTAGCAATTGGCACAAAACTTCGTCCACGCTCTCCAAGATGAACCTTGAGACGATTTAATAAGCATGCAATTTCCAAGGCCAACGTCCCGGTATAAGTGTGGGCCTCATCTAAAACTAAGTACTCCAGATTCATATCTTTAAAAAGTCGCTGATCAGATGACCTTAGAAGCATGTATTCAAGCATCTTATAGTTCGTTAGTAGAATGTGGGGAATTGTCTCAGGTTTGGCCGGGTCAACGACCAGCGTACTTGGATCAAACAAAAGATTGTCGACTTCGATATCGGGGCGATCTGCTCGTAAGCGTTCTCGAATTTCTTTAATTTCTCTAATAATTTTTTCTTTGTCGGAAGTGTTAAGATCTTTAAAAGCACCGTTGTAGATTCCAACACGAATCCCGGTGCCTGCTGCATACTTAATAATTCGATAAAACTGATCGTGAACTAGCGCATTCATCGGATAGATAAATATCGCGCCAATTCCTTGCTTAGTTGGTCCGTAACCCTTCTTAAGGAGACCGTTGATTACTGGCAAAATAAAACTTTCAGATTTTCCAGAACCCGTTCCTGTTGAAATGACTGTGCCTTTACCAGAATTAATTCTTTCCCAGGCATTAACTTGATGTGAGTAAGGTGTTCTTAGTTCTGGTAGCGTCCTTAATGTTTCTTGAAGCAAGGGGTGAAAGTCACCTAGGTTCGGATCTAGTCTTTGGCGAGTTCGCACCAACTGAAGCACTGGATCTTGAAAAAGTGCACCTTCTTTTTCCATAATTGCACGAAGTTGTCGGTCTAATTCAAAATTTCCATTCTCAGCAAATGGGAACTTTGAACTTACATAGTCGATGAAGTCGCTTCGTAATTCACGAGAAAGATTAAAGGGTTGCATTTGTTATGCACTCCTCTTTTTACTACTAGATCTACTTGTGTTCTGAACCTCTGTATTTTGGTTGCTATCATCCTTCAGTTTAAAGATTGGTGTATGGTCAATTTGTCGTAATGACTTGTCCTTAGAATATTCATCATAAAATTTTATGATCATATCGACGTATTCGGGACTGTTACGCTTTAATGTGTCGAATTGATTTTCGAGAATCCAAATCAGGTTTTCTCGGCCCATTTCTGGTTGGTTTATACCATAGTGATGCCAGATCAATGCGTCCACTCTCGCACGATCAGCATCTGAAATGGTGGTCTTCTCGATTATTCTAACCGCTTTGACGAGAAACATGCTCTTATAATTTGCGATTGGTAAACAGCTGACCGCTTCTTCTGTCATTCCATTTCCACAAGTAAGCTTAGCGAGAAAGTCTAATGGCAATGAGCTTAGAATTACAGCTAGGGAGAGCAGATTTTTAGGAACGTCAAGAGCATATGCTTTGCCATTTATGTAATACCCTTTTGGAAGAATTGACACCATAAATGTTCTTTGATTACCCGATCTGGTTAGACTCCGCCATGCGATTTTTGGACGCTCAATATTAATTCCTCTTGTGGATAGATGTTCGCGCTTCGCATAGTATTCTATTGGTGAGTCAGTTGAGGTTAATAAATGATTAATATCCCTACCTCTCAGCATAGGTATCCAGTTGCCATTTTCTTTTTCTAGCTCTCTGGGTTCAATCTTGTTAGTAAATTCGCAGTATCCCTTTTTGGGTCCAGATGAGTGGTTAATTCCTTGTCGCACCACGCGTTCGAGTTCGGAAAGATAGGCGACCGGCCCAGATGCATTGTGAATTGCGGCAGCCACAGAGACTTGTGTGTTACTAATTAAAGCGGGAATTGCAAGCGTAGCAGCAGAGAACTTTTGCAACTGTTCAAATGAGAGCTCTACAGGGAAATATGTAGCTATTGGATTTCGTGAGTCGATTGCAACTGAAATGGTATCTAGGTCATTCGTTTGGACCACATTGTTGACGAAGATAGGATTCGACGTTCCGGCCTCTCTGGCAATCACATTACATGTAAACTCGAAGTAAGAAGGTATTTCGAATATAGAATGAGTATTCCTAAAGTTTACGCTCTCACGAAGCAGCCGCTCTCGAATTAAAAGACGGCGTAAGTCTTTCGTACCTGAATTTGAGAATATTGCGTACCGTGTAACTAATAAGCCCAATCTTCCCTCGTGATTTATCTGGCAATAGGAAAGTATTGAGAAAAGCACGGATAAATCAATTTTACCTTCAATTTTAGCTTCGATTTTTTTTGTACTTTGCCATAATGTCGTCAGTCCCTTTGCGGATCGGTTTTTAGTGAAAATTTCTACCTCGCAGTTTGGCTCTATTTTGATAAGGCCCTTTCGTCTTTGGGGTTTCTCTGCAGCTTTCAATGAAAGATATTGTGGATCGTAGATTGGATACACGTCTTTGTCTTGAACCCCAACTACACCCCATGGTGGGTTTGATATTATTGCGCTAAAACCAGAATGTTTAGGGCTTGCAAATACTTGTGCAAACTCGATATGCCATTGGTAAAAGCGGTGTTCTCTTGAAACCTTGAATGCAGCTTTAAGTGATTGAAATGCAGATTTTGAAAGTGTTCTCTTTTTCTTTTTCGAGGTACGCTCCAGGGTATTATTATCTAAAAGATATTCGGTTAGTTCCTTCAAAATTGATAGAGTTGGAAAGCATTTCATTTCATCCACAGGCCAAAACCATTGAGCACACCACAAATCGCCTAGGGCTTTTAGACGAGCGAATGCACGTTGGTATCGGACCATTTTCTTATAGCCAGTTGGACCATGTTCGTTAATTAGCACTTCTTTTCGTGCGGCTTCGAGTCTCGTATCAATTTCAATGCCTTCTGCCTCAATTAGCACATCATCGAGTTCGGGAATCCAGGCAAGGCGGTCTCTATGTCTCAGCTCTAAGGAGTCTACAATCTCGCCTCTTTTTTGAATTTTCTCAAATTCAGTGACGGCCTTTCGTGCGAGTTGGAGCATCTTGCTCAATTCAATTTGCATCTTAATTGCCCAGTCGGCCCAGTTCTCATCACCGAATGTTTGGCGCTCATTTCTGAGTTTTGATTTTAATTCGGAGATTTGTTCTTTGATATCGTTGGAGGTGGCTTTTCTGCGGAATGCTTTTTCTTTCACATCCCAGGCCTCAAAGATCTTTTTGTCAATATCTAGTGCTTCCGTGAAGATATTAAAAATAGATGGAAACTCTGTATGTCCATCCCAGCTGGTTTTTGATTGGTTAAGATAGTCAGCATAGATGAGCGAGTTTCCTGATTTTAAACGATGATGTAAAAAGGGGAGAGGTTGACCTTTTACTAATGCTTCGAGATAGAGCGACGTTCTACACAGCTCAAGACTGAGTGGATTCAAGTCGACTCCGAAGAGGCAGTTTTCAAGGATTTGTCTTTTACATTCCTGAAGGTCGTCGAAAGTGGTATCGCGACCTCGAAGTGTAATATCTTTCTCTCGAACCTTTGCTTTTAATAGCTCTTGACCAAGGTAGCGTAGAGTTGCGATCAAGAACCCGCCAGAGCCTACTGCGGGTTCAACGATTCGCAGGTTTAAAATATCTTTGGCTGATTTGCCTTCAACAAGTGGCTTAAGGGTTCGTTTGACTAAAAATTCTGCTAGCTTTGGGGGCGTATAAAAACTTGCGGTCTGGCGTTTTTGGCCACCAAGTGGTGCTACGATAAAGGTCCCAGTAGTCGGATTAAATCCGGGTCTCTCTTGTGAAATATAAGTTTCAAGTCTTCCGACTGCGGCACCTCGTTTACGTTTTTTTCGTGTCGTTCGTAAACCAGACATTTCCGTTGATTCAAACTCGGTCATTTCAAGTGCATCGGCCAATTTTCTCGAAACGAGCCCAACTCCGCCTCCATGGGCCGGTACCCATAGAGACTCTTCACGAACTATAACGGGCTTTTGTGCAAGTAGCGCTTCATAAACTGCGCCTAATTGTTCTACACCGAGATTTCCAAAATGTAGTCGTCTTCCGGACTCTTCGCCTCCAACACGTGTCAGTGTCAGTAAAACCTGCGCAATTGCATTATCGCGAAGCGCGGGCCCTTCATCAAAGGTAGGAGCTTGGTCGGGTGCGAAGAGTTGGCCGTTAAAAGCGCTGACAAATTCACCACCAGAAAGCTTTACCCCACGTCGAAGTAATGTGAACAAACTTTCAAATGCGCCCCAAAGATAGGTCCCATCAGGATCGGCGTGGCCTTGTCTTTCGCGTTTAATAAAATCTTCTGCCCAGTTTCGTAGATGTTCTACACTGTAGAACGAGGCGTATTGTGGATTTTCGACAGGCAGGAATCTCCTTGCTTCTGCATAAAGGATGAATAGAACCCTGTATAAAACAAATAGACCATCTTTGAAAAGTTGATGGGCAATTCTCTCGTTCTGATTTTGATTTTTTGATTTCTGCTTTAACGCTGGGTCAACGTTTAAACGCTCGTTGATGAGAATTTCCAAAGCTAAGGTGACTTGTTTGTGTAGGTCTTCTGTGATTTTCCTGGCCTGCTCTAGATCCTCACGAAATAGCATGCTCGAAGCAGTGGCTTTGGTTTTAACTGCGGCACCAGAAGCCTCTTCTTCGTTTTCTTCGGACTCCTCTTCGGCAGCTTCATTTTCATCTTCCGCAACCGCCTGTTCTTCTGAACATGAATATGCGAAGAAATCCGAACTTAAAAGGTGAGTTGCTAGACTTAATGCTGAGTCATTGTCATCGAGCAGAATCTCCGTCCAGCGTATTTCTAGGTATTGACCAGCCGTTTGGCTTTCAGATCTGAAATAATAGGCTGAATGGGGCAGAAATAGTACGGCCTCTGCGCAGCCGGCTGCTTTGATCAGGCGCTCAACCTGTTCTGAAAGAGTTTCCTTTTTGTTTGGCTGATGTGTTCTTTCACCTGTAGCCGTCGTCAGGTGAAATCCCGAAGAATCTACATCCAGTGGAATTTCGTCTTCACCGGCGAATAGAATAGCTACCGAGTGGCTAGAATTGGGAGACCTTAAGTAAGATAAAAAACCTTCGCCGTCCCAGTGAGGAATGCTTTCATGAACAAAATCTGAATAGCCGAAATAATTTTTTAGTGTTTGAAACCACTCGTTAAGTAGCTTTCGGCGTTTCTCAATATGTTTAGAATTCGCTTCCTTCGTTTTTGCTATTTTTTGATCGAATTCTCTGTACTGATCTCGAAATGCGCGTAGTCGCTCATTTTGATGCTTCTTGATAATGTAGGTAAACGCATCGCCACCAACGAATTGCAATAATGTTTCGTCGCTTAGGAAGCCATTTCGGGGGTCAATGCCCTTTAGTGCCGCGTGTGATCTTTGTAATTTATGTGCTGCCATTTAATGCCTCATTGATTGATTAGTAGTGCGCATATTTGATACTGGGTTTGTTCGGAATCTACAGACCAGATGTCTTCAAGCCAGATCGCACGCTCCTTCATTCCTGGCTTTGACTGATCAAAAGTTATTTGTTCCTTTACATAAGCAGATTTCTTTTCATTAAATTCGGATGCCAGAGTTGAGGCGAAGGCTTTAGTTTCTTTTTCAAGAAAGCCATGCAGATCCTGCCATTCCGTCAATCTTGGAAGTTCCTTTGGTTGGCCAGCACTTTCAACTACGTCGAGCTCGTAGCCTTCAATACGTTTACAGTCTTTGACCGAATATGAACGCATTTCCTGTGCAACGATTCTTCCGGAAGGTGCACGAGAGGTCATTTCTACTACGACAATCGCTTTAGCTGGCGCATTCTTAACACCGAATATTGGGTAATTTTGCCTTGCCATCGTATGACGAAAACGTGCCTCAGCTTGTAGAACGACAGGATGTACGGGACCCATAAACTGAAGTTCCCTTTTGGCGTTGCCGCCTTCACGCTTGAATTTCTCATAGTTCAAATAGTGATCAGGGCTGAACGTGACTCGCCAAGGGTTGCTCTCACCCGGATATCCAAATCCTTCAATGAGCAGACTAGGGATAGACCAGCCTTTGGGTAAAATTAAATCACATTCAAATTTTGAGGATCCTATCGGACTCAGTGAGCCTCCAAGTTCAGTAACCATTAGGTCAAATAGTGTCCGTCTTTCATGATTTTCATCTCTCCTTGTTGTCGGAGCTGGAGTGAGCGGCGTTACACTCGTTGCATCAAGGCCAAATTCTCTTAAGTATTCGATTTGGTCATCGATTTCTTTGTTGATAACCTCTAGGTCGTCACTTTCAATTGCGGCTTCGAGTTTGTTCAAATCGAGACTTTCCAGAATTGGACTTACAGATCCAAGTGCACTTTGTGCGGCTTCAATTTTCTTATGCAATTTACTCATTACACGCTGATCAGGTGTAGCTTTAAGGTCGAGAATTAAATTTAGAATAACCGGAATTTTGGCCTGGCCTAATCGATCTATGCGACCATTCCTCTGTTCAATTTTTACCAAGCTCCATGGGAGTTCAAAATGAATTAGGTGATTACAAGCGTGCTGCAGATCTTTTCCTTCTGAAATTGTGTCAGTAGCTATGAGTACTTTCAGATCTGAATTCGGATTTGCAAAGTTATCTTCAATTTCAACTCTGTCGAGTGCACAGGTAGAGCCATGTATACAGGTTACGTTTGTTTCCTTGAGGCCGCCTTTGGTCGTAAGGTAATCTGCAATAGCTTCTTGGGATTTGATCGCTTCTGTGAAAACCACAATTTTAGATTGAGAATCAGATTTAATTATACCATTAATTTCCTGGCAAAGACGTTTGAGTTTAGCAGAGTCCTTTTTGTTGCAAAGCTTCTCAATTTTCTTTTTCGTTTTTTCAGAGAACCAGTCACTTAGACGACTTCCTGAAGATATTGTCTCAAGAAATGCTGGCCAGCTGGAAGATAGTCGTTTCCGAGCGACCTCTTCCAAAAGTCTGTCCCAAGACTCTGCTGACCCACTGCACTTCTGGGCCGCAAGTTCCTCAGATACCAGTTCGAAAACTTCAAGCTCGTCTTTCGATAAATCGGATTCTTTAATTTTCAGATCTTCGACTTTGCGGTCGAGAATATTTTCACCGTGTTCCTTAACGTGTCTCTTTAATCGACGTACTAGATAGGGACTGTTTTTATCCCATTTCACTGTTTTCTCATCAGCAAATTTAGGATCAAGAAGCGTAAGGAGACTTTGGAACTCCTTCATGGCACCAGTAAATGGTGTGGCTGAGAGAAGAATTAATCCAGGCGATTTATAAGCGATTCTTTCTGCAAAGTCTCTTAAACGCGTTGATGTCCCGCCTTCATCTTTTACAAAATGGTGACACTCGTCGATCACTACGACGTCCCATTTTACATTTGAAAGAGGCTTTAGGTTTTCCCATCTCTTTGCGAAGTCGCGGGAGACGATAACTCTCTCTACAACTTCCCATGGATTTGTGACGCCTCTCTCTGAAAGGCGTTCACGTGTTGTACGATTATAGATCTCAAAGGCAAGACCAAATCTGTTGAAAAGCTCGTCCTGCCACTTTTCACACAAGTGCTGCGGAGCCACAATCAAAACTCTATCTGCTCGTCGTCTGCGAGTGAGCTCAGCCAAAACAATTGCCGCTTCCGTGGTTTTTCCTAAGCCTACATCGTCGGCGATTAGAATTCGTGGAAACGGAAGTCGGTCGACAATACGATTCCAAGGTTCGAACTGCCATTCTTTATATTCAATGGCGCAGTTCATCGCTGTCATGGGTGCTTTAGATATGGTTTGGGCTTCGATAGATGATCGCTTTCTTGCATTCAATGTTGGCCTAAGAAGTTTAGACTTTCGCAATTGCTCTTTTGTTGGTGCAGGACAAAAGGCGCTTGCACCTTCGATGATTTCAAAAGAGTCTAAATTGGGTAGAGCCCAAACAATGACAGGAGTTTCGCTGAAGTGTGCGCCTTGCCTAATAAGCTCAAGTTTCCAAAAACCGTTTTCTTCAGTTAAGAATCGCCAAATGGCACCGCGACACTCAAGAATCTGACCAGCTTTTGGTGTAATAATCTTATTTCGTTTACTTTTGCTCTGAACCGAGGCAGCTGACATACATCCTCCATGACGCCTGGTAGGGAATAGACCGTATAAATTCTGCTAACCTGGGATTCTTCGGCGGAAAAGTTGGATAAATAAAAAGGGCTTACATCACGGGAAATGCCAGCCAAAATTTTGACTTAAGTCGCTTTTCGGATTTTTACTTCTTAGCAGTTCGGGTGTTTTCAATAACTTGATGCAGCCAATCGAATTAGCATTTGCAAAATAAGTTCGATTTATTGAATTAGAATCTGTTTGTTGGAAAATCGGATTAGAAAAATTGTTTATGTTTATTTATAAGAAAAGCGAATTATTAGACGTTTGCAAAGTGTTATCTTAAGTTTTGACGAGGAGTGGGACGTGATCACTTAGACCTTTAGCGACCCAAGCGTCAAAAGAACCTACCTGTAAATCGGTACTGTTTGCCCACTCAGTAGGCATAAAACAGTAGTCGATATGATACTTGGGACCATCTTCCTTTCGATCTCGCCAGTAAAGTGTCGGCTTTGTTTCCTGCCCAAAGGCTTCGCCTGTTAAATGATGATATGCACTGACTCGGCCTAGCCTCATGAGAAGGTCAATGAGATTTTGGTGATTGTTGGCCTTTCCTTTCTTGTCCCAAATCGAGTTGTTATTGAAGTCGCCCGCGATAACTGAATCTCTTCGGCTCAAAAACTCTGTGTATTTGATTACTGATTTAATCGCGGGACCTTGTTCGCTCCTGCTTTTGAATGTTTCATCGTGCTTAGCCCACACTGCGAGGAGATTAAATGAACATGGGCCCAGGACTTCGAGAGGAAGACTCCATTTGAGTGATGGATCCAAAGGAAAAGGAGTGCGCAATTGATAGCCACCAAACGTAGCAATGCCCAGCCCCTTTTGACGGTTCTCTCCGATCCACTCAAAGGAAGTCGGCAAGAATTCCGGGCATTTCGTTTTTAAAATGGCGTGCGCTGCGCACTCTGGAAGAATTGCTATATCTGGATTTAAACTAAGGAGAGCCTGCCACTTTTTGTGAAAAGCCATATTGCAATTCCAAATGACTATTCGCATAGAATTAGAGTTTTTCGAAAGGTTGGATTTTTTTAATCGAAGTGGTGCCAAGCTGATTCAAGCATCTGCGAAGCAGTCGGCCCTTCACCTTCCAAAATCCAAGTGCGCCCTTTGTGGGAATTGGCTTTTTCAAAGGTTTCATATTCTCGAGAATGTAACCGTATTTCCCCATAAACCATTTCTTGGTTTTTCGATCGACTTGTCGTTTAGTAATAACTTCCACGATATCGGCTATTCCGATTATTGCTCCAAATGAAAGATCATCAATTTCTAGATCAATATTATAATCTTCGCTCAGCCATAAGAAGCGGTCTGGATCTTTCTTTTTCGAAGCGTGAATAAGGACAGTTCCTCTGTAATGAGTAATGCGCGGACGATTCTCGATATTCTTTCCTTCGTGAATAATACAATGTGCCCAAGGCTGAATAACACTTATAGCTCGCATTTCTTTGATGTTTGATCCTTTCATATGTTCTCTTTCGGTACATTTGCCAAATAAAATTGCAATTCAAATCGGTCCTCTGACTTTATTTAAGACAGGCAGTCTTCCTTCCATAAGCTCAAATAAATTCAATAGACCTCTCTCCACACTGTTGAGTTTATCTTTTGATTCAACTTCTTGGACATAAACCCACCATGCTGCGCCTTCACCAGTAACATCTGTCTTGCTGGTGGAATTAATATGCGCACTTACCCTGACGCGCACATTCAATGCTTGGCCAATGTATAAAATGTCACCGAGTACATTTGTTAAAATATAACACCCCGGATTGCTGGTAAGATGATTTAGAAACTTACCATTGAATTGAACCTTCGGTAATTCCTTCTTAACAAGCTGCTCTATTTTCACAAAGATATTTTTCCTCGATCGTCATTTGATAGAAGAGCATGGGTGAAGGCATGAGCAATTCTTCTTACAGCGGAAGAGTTCAAGTCAGAGGCGCCGCTGCCTTTTTCCCACCATGCAGGGTCATTAATTTTAATATATTCCTCTGGAAGTTTGTCAAATGTCGACCGCAAAAGATCTGTAATCGTTTCGACCTTAAAGTCTTTAATAACGTATAGCTTTATGAATATCGGCGTTGAAATGATATTGAAGAGATCAAACCCAGAGGTCTTAAATAGGACAGAATCGCCGGCAATGTCTTCATCGTATAGTAAATCTGCAATGGCCTTCCAATAGTTTTTAAGAATCTTGTTCCTTCGATCGATATCGGACTCTGTCGAAATAGGATTAGTTGAAGCCAAAACATACTTTTTTAGTGAGGTAACAAAACTTTTTTGAGCTATAGAAGTTCTTGGTCCTTTTAGTTCATTAGCCATCTGAATTCGACCATTCCATGGAGAGTCGGATTGTTCATTCAAATAGTTTGTGATTTGAAGTGCGATCTGATCATCGCCTTTATTGATTTGGCGCTGAATCCATTTCGGAAGTGTAGGTATTTCTTCTATATCCACCATGCCTGTGAGCCGTGCCAATATTTGCTGAACAACGGCCTTATCGACTGATCGTTGTGTGCTGTTAACAATGAGGAAGTGACACATTTGGCTCACCAGATTGAGATTTATTGCGATATTTGCGGCGACCTGAAAGTCTTTGATTTCCGGATTCTCTTCAGCCGCCCGACGAAGCCCTTCAATTCTGTGTTGGCCATCAACTACGTTAAAAGGACCAACTTTCCCAATATCAATTTTAATAATATTCTTTTCAGAATCATACTCGACATTCTTGTCTGTCGCTAAAAAAACAGATGTCGGTAAGAAAGCGTCTCCGTCCTCCCATGCAGAAAGGATGTAGTCACTTAACTTTTTGCTTCTTCTTTCTTCCAATACTCTCTGATATCCAGTCGTCTCTTCGCCAGAATCTAATTTATCAATTTGATAGAATCCTGGAACAAGGAAATCCGAAACTTTTAAAGACGTTGAATAGATTGTCAGATCACCCTGTTGAACAATTGCAGCCGGCCGTTCGAGCGTTTTCATATACATCTCCTTCAGTAGGAGTAGTGTGACTTAAATCAACTGCCTTGTCTCTGCGACTAGTGTCTGGAATTTTAAAAAAAGAATCTGACTTCTGACTTTAGAACTAAGGTCCTAACTAAATTTTTCTGGTTGAGTAGTATTTCTCACTCCACAAACCCAATCTCCCGCGCATACCGAAGGACTTTCCCCATAGCCGTATAAAGCGTAGGATTCAAATCATCGACTTTTCTGTACCGCGCCTTCAACCGAACCAGATCAAAAACATGCACTTCATCCGACGCAAACAAAATCGCAATTTCAATATCAAGCGCAGACGCAATCTGCTTCAAAGTATTAATGGATGGATCCTTCTTCCCACTCTCAATCTGAGCAATCGTGCTTTGAGAGACCTTCGATTTCTTAGCCAGCTCACTTTGAGTGATCTCGCGACTGATCCTTAAGTACTTAAGTCTTTCGGGGAGGGTGTACTGGGAAATTCCCTTTTTTGCTCTTTTCATACCCAGCTCTTCGGCCAATCCACAAAAAATTATTAGTACCGAGGACATTAAAACATGTCTCAAATCAATAATTTATCGCTTTTACCAATATTTTATTACCAGAGGCACTTGACGCATTAAGTCAAACCAGTTAGATTGAACTCAGGAACATCACTGCAGTCTCAAATCAATTCACTTCTGAGAACTTACTTCGACAAACAGAAACTGTTTAGCCCTGATCATAAAGGATAGCTGACAATGAAGCTTATGAAGTTTTCGGAAAATCTAAGAAAACAGATTCAGGCCAAAAACCTGAAACTGAAAAGCATTAGCGATGAAACGGGCATTCCAATGAGCACATTGTCTGAGTGGACAGGGGGGCGAGATCCAAAGGTCTCTGAAGCGTTACTAAGGCTTTGCAATTACTTAGGCGTTACTTTGGATGAGCTCGTTTTAGGAAAAACTTCTGTTACAGGAGAAAAGGTCGTTTCCGAATCCTTCTTTGAGATCGAAGGGCGCACATACTCTCTTCGCATCTTCGAGCCCAGATCATGAAATTTAAAAAAGGAGAAATCATATGTGGTCCCGCTTAATAGGCTCATTCCTCGTCTTCTTTACTTTCAATTACTGTCACTCTGAAGAAGCGACATCTCAGGTGGTGGAGCCACCCAAACAAATCGAGCAAACCACCGAGCCAACTGCACCCACCAAAACCGAAGTGGTTCAAGACGAAGAAGAAGAGGTCGATGAAGTCATCATCCGAAAAAAGCCAAAAAAGAAAAGAAGAGTTCGTTATGTCGAGATTGAAGAAGAGCCAGAGCTTGAAAAAGAGGCTTCCAATTTCTTCAAGATCGGCCTCACCGTTTTTTACAACCTAGCTGACCGATTGGAATCCACCGGATCCATCACCACACAAGGAACAACGCTAACATTCAATGGCCATGAGGACACCGAAGCTGCACTAGGTGTTGGACTATCACTCATTCAAAGCTTCAACGACAAGTTTGGAGCCGAGTATGGAGTGCAATACGAAACCGAGCGCACCATCAGCTCGGGAACCATCAACGCCAATGGGGTTCAAATCGCTGCCAATTACACAGGTCAAAAGCCAAAGTTTAAAATTTTAAGTGCGTTTGCCAATGGTCGATTCTACGCCAACGAAAACGTCTATCTGCTCGGAGGAGTGTCCATTGCAAATATTGATATTTCCAATTCAGAGCTAAGCGTGAGCACAGCCTACGGAGGTCAGGCTGGACTCGGGTTCCAAATCAATGACGAGTTTTCCCTAGAAGCGCAGTATAAGATGATTGCAACGAAAGCCAGTGATGCAGGAGTTCTAATCAATGGAAACTCCTACACCGCCGAATTCGGTAGAATGGAACTCTCCGGAATGAATGTCCTATTTAAGTACCAATTCTAGTCGAGAATCTCTTAAGTATCTGCTAGGCCACTTTTTAGGATATTTTTCCATCACTTCCTCCTAATGATAGTCTTCCACTTTAACGCCAATAAATTCACTCTGTTCAAATCGAAAAGTAATTCGCCATCCTGAAGTTTTATGAATATCAATTGTCCACTCTCCCTCTGGGCTGCCGGTGAGAGAGTGCCGGCGCACACTAGGCCGAAAACCTTTTCTTTTCAAACTCTCAAAACTTTCGACAGTGTCCATGACTTCCAGCAAATGAATCGCACGCGGGCGAACAGGACTAGGCATCCGCGATGTTTGACTGAGTAAACTGTCCAGCCTTGCAGTGAGTAAGCCGGAAGCGAACGAGCGGGTGTGCGAATCATGCCGCATGGAAGCGTTTTGTGCTCGGCAATTGGCTCTTGGCTTAGCATACTTAACTCCTGAATTTTGGATGTGAAAAAGGGGTCTTTGATGAAATTGAATGCTTTGATGATCAACTGTTCTTTAAAAAAGAAAGAGGAAGATTCCTCTACAGAAAAGCTTTTAACTCAAATCCAAAAGAGTTTAAGTGCGCATGAAGTTTCATCTGAAATTCTTCGCTCCACCGCGTTTCAGATAAAGCCCGGAGTTACAAATGATGAGGGCGATGGGGATGAATGGCCCAAGATTCGCGAAAAATTACTGGAATCAGATATTTTAATTCTCGGCACTCCCATTTGGATGGGGCAGCCCTCGAGTGAGTGTAAGAGAGTGCTTGAAAGATTGGATGCATTTCTTAGTGATACCGACGAAAAAGGACGGATGAAAACCTATGGGAAGGTTGCGGGTGTGGCCGTCGTTGGAAATGAAGATGGGGCTCATCACGTGTCGGCAGAAGTATTTCAGGCCTTGAATGATGTCGGATTTAGCCTAGCTGCTAATGCTGTCACTTATTGGGTTGGCGAAGCCATGCAAAAAACGGATTATAAGGACTTGCGTTCCACTCCAGAAAAGACAGCGAATGCGACGAGCATGATGACTCGAAATCTCGTCCATTTGGCTAAACTTCTAAAAGAAAACAGCTTTCCTTCTGGATCTAAAGGGTGAGCCACCATCTCATTCTCGTTTGAGTGGATGGCTTCTCTCTCAGAATAAGAACGGAATTTTCAGCTCCGTCTGATTCCACCAAATTATTTGCATGTGCTCGTTCATTGCTTCGAGCATTCATCGATTATATAAGTAAGGAATTCAAAGCATAGGGAGCATAGATCTTGGTTTTTATCATTTCGTTATTTGTTGTTGGAATTTTTGTTTTGTGGGGCACTCTGCAGCCGGAAAATCTCTCTTCCGTCATGCAATTTGCACTTTCCTCAATTCTTGAATATTTCGGATGGTTTTATCTTTTTTCGATGTTCATTATGCTTGCTTTTGCTTTGTTTCTTGCGATTGGGCGTTTTGGTAAAATTCGAATCGGAGGCGAAAACGCAGAGCCTGAATTCTCGACTCGAAGCTGGTTTGCAATGCTCTTCGCCGCAGGAATGGGAATTGGTCTTGTTTTCTGGGGAGTTGCTGAACCCATATCCCATTTCTCTTCGCCCCCAATGGGTGTTGAAGCTGGGACGCCACAGGCCGCACGGGTCGGTCTTCGTTATGCATTTTTCCACTGGGGACTTCATCCATGGGCGGCCTATTGCATCGTTGCGCTCACGCTCGCCTTCTTTCGGTTCAACCGAAACCAATCCATGCTTATTAGCTCCGTGTTCTCTTCGCTATTTTCTAGCCGGATTCAGGCTTTTGCCGCACCTCTCTTTGACACCTTGGCTGTGATTGCGACGGTGTTTGGAGTGGCAACGTCTCTTGGGCTTGGGACCCTCCAGATCGGTGCAGGTCTGCAAAAGGTTTTTGGTCTTACTAATAATCTTACGCTTCAGATCTGCATTATCGGAATAGCGGCGATTCTTTATCTCGCTTCTAGTATTAGCGGTCTCACTCGTGGTATTCAGCTGTTGAGTAATATTAATATGGTCCTTGCGATCGTTTTGTGCAGCTTTGTTTTTATTCTCGGTCCAACCGCTTTCATTCTCGATTCCTTCATCACAACAACTGGTGATTACCTTAACAATCTCATTTCAATGAGTACGCGAATGACTCCTTTCTCAAAAGGAACATGGGTCGCAAGTTGGACTTTGTTTTATTGGTCGTGGTGGATTGCTTGGTCGCCATTTGTGGGAATGTTTATTGCTCGTATTTCAAAGGGCCGCACCATCCGTGAGTTTGTGACCGGAGTCCTTCTGGCTCCATCCATCGTGAGTTTTATTTGGTTTTCGGTTTTTGGAGGCTCTGCTCTTTATTCAGAGATGTTTGACCAGACGCTTTTTGCCGATGTCGCGAATGAGGATGTGTCTATGGTGCTCTTTGCACTTCTCGACCATATGCCGCTGTCATTAGTCGCCTCTTTCGTCGCTATCGTTTTGGTCGGTGTATTTTTTGTGACCTCTGCGGATTCCGCAACATTTGTACTTGGTATGATGACGAGTAAAGGCCGTTCGCACCCTTCCAACTACATTAAGTTCATATGGGGTGTTTTGATTGCGTCTATTGCGGCCGTACTTTTAATATCTGGTGGACTAAAAGGTCTTCAGACCATGTCAATTATTGCGGCACTTCCATTTTCATTGGTGGTGGTGGCGATGTGCTACTCGCTCTTTAAAGAACTCGAGAAAGAAGATCGTGCTCAGCGTGAACATCAGGTCATGAAAGATCGGCTTTTAGAGAAGCTCCTCAAAGAGCGCAGCCATCAAGAGCAAACGGAAAAGTGATGAGACGACAAAATCACTCAAACTGATGCTCTTGCTAACGGTTCCAAGCGCAATCCCATTTTTCAATCCGAAGTCCTTCAAATAAGATTCAGTTATGAAAAAATTAATCATTTGCGCAATAGCTTTTTACGCGTCTATTTCCTGGGCTCAGGTTTCTTTTATGCTGGAATCTGGAGCGGTCTGGCAGCATAGAAACGACGTTAGGATTCCCAGTGACACCGGAACACGAGTTGATTTTGATAACTTTGATCGAGGACCGTTCTTTCATTACCGAGCCGAGCTTCTTTGGAAGATCAATGAAAGACATAATTTGCGTGCGGTGTATGCGCCTCTTGAGATCGACGTGAATGGCCCGATCACTTCGAATGTGATTTTCGATGATACAACCTTTACTCCTTCAGAAGGCCTCGAGATTGATTACAAGTTCAACTCTTATAGGCTCACTTATTTTTATTCGTTCTGGGAGGGGGAAGAAAGTCAGTTCAATCTTGGTCTCACCGGAAAAATTCGTGATGCTAAGATTCGATTTTCACAGTCTGGTCGGTCAGCGTCTTACGAAGATGTTGGATTTGTTCCACTGGTCTATGTGGAATATCAAACGCCAATCACATCCAGTTGGCTTTTCAATGTGAATGTAGATGCGGCTGCAGCTTCTCAAGGGCGAGCGATTGATTTGGCGTTAAAGTTTCGTAAGCGGCTCAATGATCGCTATAAACTGGGAATTGGCGCACGAACCCTTGAAGGCGGTGCGGACAATGACAACGTCTTTACATTTTCATGGCTGAATTATGCAGTGATTGATCTGGTGGGTGAGTTTTAATCTTTTGGTCTTAATTTGAAATCCGGTTCATGATCAGCTCGTCTCTTTCCGTCACTAGATTGATCACCAAACCTTTTCGCCCCGCTCTTGCGGTTCGGCCGACGCGGTGGAGGTAGTTTTCCATCTGTTTGGGCATATGATAATTGATCACACGATCCACATTTTCAAGATCAAGTCCGCGTCCAGCCAAATCGGTCGAAACAAGAAGCTTGATCTGACCTTCCCGAAATTTCTTTAAATTTGTTCTACGTTCATTCTTTTCCATCTCGCCACGATAAACGACACACTCAAACCCATTTTTCTTAAGCTCTTCAGCCAGTTTATCGCATTGCTCACGAGTGTTGGTGAACAGTATGGTTCCGCCTTGAACGGGTTGAGCAAGAACTTTTTCAAGAACTTCCCATCTTCGCCCACGCTCGACTTTTAAATTCTTAGTCTTAAGCGTTGGAACAACTTTTCCACTGCCAGCCGTTCGAACGAGCTGAGCTTTAGAAAACAAAGTGCTGATCAACTCCTGAACGGTTGGTGAAACGGTTGCTGAAAAAAGTGCTAAGCACAGTTTTTTTGGACAGGCTTCAAAGATTTTATTCGAATCCGGAAGAAAGCCAGGATCCACCATTTGATCGGCCTCATCAAAAACTAAGAATTGAACTTCTGAAACATCGAGCAAGTCTTGATCAAGCATCTGAACCAGCCGTCCAGGGGTTGCAAGCAGGATTTCAAAAGCTCCGCTTGTGTTTCTTCGTGCTTGTTCCATCGGCATCCCGCCAAGGGCTGTGCGCACGCGAAGTCTCGTTTCATGGGTTAAAGACTTAAACACCTTTGAAACCTGCTCACCAAGCTCACGAGTTGGGGCCATCACGATCGCACGAGGTGCGGATTCAAGATAAGTGGAGTTTCCTTCTTCTTCCATGGCTTTTAGGTGATGAAGAATGGGGAGGGCATAGGCCAGAGTCTTTCCACTTCCTGTCTCTGCAACTCCAACGACGGATTTTTTCTCCATCAGTAAAGGGATTGCAGCATCTTGAACCTCAGTCGGTCTAAGGATTTTGAGAGTTTTTAGTGAGGATAAAAGGGAGGCTCTTAGGCCAAAATCAGAAAACGTCATAGGGTTTGGTATATCACAAAAAAAGGTTTCTGGTGCGGGCGGCTGGCCTAAATTTGCGATTCATGCCAATTAGAATGAATCAGGCTCTGCGCAGTCGCTTCGAGGCGCTTTGCTGAGTCCTTCCAACCTTTGTGAAAACCCATTTCTTCGTGCTGCCTCTTGGCTTCTTCGCTCCAATGAAGAGCGCGAACCACATAATGAGTTTTGTTCTCCTCATCCTCCATTTCAATAAACGTCGTCATATAGGGAACCACAGTCGGTCGGTCGGCGGGGAGCCATCCAAAAGTATAAGTATTGGTAAATACAATGCGCTCTCCTTGAACGATCTCTAAAAAGACCCCAATTCCATCCGTCACTTCGCCATTTGGCCCATATAGCGTGATATGGGAAGCGCCGCCTGGGTGCTGATCCAATGCCAACACTTCGGCTTTCCAATCGGGTGGAGCGAACCACTTTTCTAAGAGCTTGGGCTCTGTCCAGCAGCGCCAGACATTCACTTTGGGGACATCTAATAGACACTCTTCTTTGAGCTCATGTAGATCCAGATCCTCAGTGTCCATTTCCGCGCAACCACTTCCGAGCTTTGGCTTCTTCTTTGAGTTTGAAATGCTTAATCTCGCCTTTCATAATGACCGAAGAAGCTTTGGTGAGCCACTCCACCCATTTCTGATCGGCAACGACTGCACACTTGGTCACTTTCTTGTTGATTTCATTGAACTGGCTGAGGGTTGAGCCAATATTGGATATTAAAGCTTTGGGATCAATGCCATCGATATCTTCAACACGCTCTAAAACCTTAACTTCATCAAAGCGCTTCAGATCCTTTTTAAACTTATCCATGACGCGATCATAATCTCTGGCCGTTATTTTACCGCCGACTAAAAATTCCATGGATTTTGTTTTTGCATTGGCTTTGTAGTCGATCATTGTGAACTCCTTTAAATCAGTGGTTATAGGTCTTTGGATGGGAAGAGGATTTTCGCAGGCGTTAAATATTTGCGAAGATTCTTTGAACTTCACGGGCTAAATTGAGACAAATCTGCTCATTCGTTACGTATCCTTAGATTTAGTAACGTTTTTGATGACATTCGTCACCAATATGATGTGCTAGTAACAATTCAGACGCGTATCGTTACTAAAGAAGGAAAATAACCGGAAGACCCTGTTAACTAGGCCGGGATTGGATCATCAGAGAAATCAGTAGGAAGCAGAGAAATCGAAAATATGCTTATCATAACTATTTGCAGATTCTGGTGAGGGACACTAACACTGAAATCGGATGACGATGAAAGGAAATTGCTCGTGCGCTTGGCCATTGAACCAGTAAATCAAGAAAATCTTGATGAGGTGAATGAGTTTCTCTCTGCTTATGAAGAGACGGCACAGTTTCTTATAAATAATCTCAAGCAGTATGGGCCTCGACTCTTGGGGAGTGAGATCGTAACGAAAAAAGGATTGGAGTTCATATGCATGGTCTAAGTGCAATTGATAATGGAAGGACCATAGATTGGGGCAATACGACTGAGGATTATGCCCGCTATAGGCCTGGCCCTCCTCCCACACTTTACGAAAAGCTCAAAGCCCTGGATGTGGGACTTGAACACCAAGCCATTCTTGATCTTGGAACGGGAACAGGAGTCCTCGTTCGCGAGTTTGCAAAACGGGGAGTTCAAAGAGTTTGCGGAACAGACATTTCAGATGTTCAGATTAAAATGGCCAAGGAGTTGGCCTCAAAAAGTAATCTACAAGTTCATTTTGAAACTGCTCCTGCTGAGAAGCAGCCATTTGGTGATAAAGAATTTGATGTTATTACTGCAAATCAATGCTGGCTTTATTTCGACAAAAGCAAAGTCATTCCAGAAGTAAAAAGACTTTTAAAGCCAGGTGGAGTTTTAGTGACCAGTCACTTTTCGTGGCTTCCTCGGTTGGATGAGATCGTAAGAAGATCG
>CAZWVK010000009.1:35807-39913 GCA_964636785.1 uncultured Pseudobdellovibrionaceae bacterium
TGATTATCACGGTGAAACCCCAGCATTTCCCAAGTGGGCCGAAGGACATTTTAGATTGAAGGGTATGTTTGTTTATGATGAGCGCATTCCTTTTACTATTGAATCCTGGCGCGGCCGTATTAGGGCGTGTCGAGGAGTGGGAGCGGCTCTTTCGGAAGACGAAGTAAAAAGATTTGATGAAGAGCATGAGAAACTTTTAATAAGCACAGTGGATAATGAGTTTACGATACTTCATCGAATAGACGCCCATATCTTCGAGCCGATATAGGTTAATTATGAATGTAGAAATCGAATCTGCATTAGAAAATAAAATCTCAGAGATCGCATCGAGCGAAGATCCCGCTCATGATCTTTTGCACTTTAAAAGAGTGGTGAAGCTCGCCAAAGAAATCTGTGAAAAAGAGAATGCAAGACCTGAGATTGTTATACCCGCGGCTTGGCTTCATGATCTTGTAATTATTCCTAAAAATGATCCTCGTCGCTCTCAAGCGTCAAAGCTTTCTGCCGAAGCTGCAATTCAGTTTTTAAAAGAGCTAGCTTATCCAGAAGAATACCTAGAGGACATTTTTCATGCGATCGAGGCGCATAGCTTTAGTGCAAATATTGAAGCAAGAACTCTGGAAGCGAAGATCGTTCAAGACGCGGATCGATTAGACGGACTTGGCGCCATTGGAATTGCGCGCTGTTTTGCAACAGCTGGAGTTCTTAAGCGTCCATTTTACTCAGAGATCGACCCCTTCGCTCGAGATCGATCTTTTGATGATTTAAAATTCACCGTGGATCACTTCTTTGTAAAGCTCTTCAAAGTAGCCGAGACTTTGAAAACAGAAGCTGGGCGCAAAGAAGGTCAAAGACGAGTCCAAGTTATGAAGAGGTATCTTAAGGATTTGTCCCTTGAGATTGATGAGCCTTTAGAATCTCATCGATTTTAATTTTCTTCATCTGGTACATCGCTTGAAGAGCAGCTTCTGATTTCTTTTCATCTTTACTATAGAGGTATTCTTCTAAAAAGGTTGCAAAGACCTGCCAGGTGATTCCGTACTTATCAACGGCCCAGCCACAAGGCATTTCCTTTCCCTCTTTGGTGATTGCATTCCAGAAGTAATCAATCTCGTTTTGATCTTCACAATCAATCATAAGGGAAATCGCACCAGTGAATTGAAAGGCGTGTGGACCTTCCCCATCCATAAAAATGAGTTCTTGATCAGCGGCTTTTAAAATCGCATGCACCATTGATCCATTTTCATCGGGCCCTTTTTCGCTGAATCGACCGATTGTGAGGCTGTCTTTGGATTTAAATAAGCCAGCGTATTCTTCCGCAGCTTGTTTGGCCTTTCCGCACTGATCTCCAACAAATAAAAGAGTTGGAACGATCCTTTGTTTTTCTCCATTCATATTTAACTGCCAGGAAACACCAAAGCGATCCTGAATCCAGCCGTAGCGTTTACTAAATGGATACTCTTGAAGCGGCATCATGACTGTGCCGCCTTGAGATAGCTTTTCCCAAAGACCATCGATTTGATTCTCATTCTCACAAAAAACAGTCATCGAGACAGCCGGTGAGAATTTAAAATAATCCCCTCCGTTGATCGCGCCAAATTCCTGCCCGCAAAGCCAAAACTGCTGCGACATCATCTCACCAACCGGCATTCCAGAAACTTGAGAGCTGCTTTCTGTATAATAGGTCTTCATTCCTGTTTTTGAGTTGGGAAAAATCTCTGTGAGGACATTTACAAACTCTTCGATATTTCTATTGCACCAAAAGTAGGGGATGATTTTTTTCATAAGATTCTCCAGTTCTATTGATTCTTTTTGTTTTCAATCAAGTTCTTTAAATTCTGAATGCCCACTGTGAACTGACCAGCAACCATCTCTTCACAGTCGATAAATATATTCATCAGCTGACCGATAAAACCCGCATCCCCAGACATTGACCATGAAAAAGTAGTTCCGCCAGTGGGTTCGGGTGTGAGCTGATACTGTATGAGGTTTACTGCATGAATAGGTTTAAGCATGGTTAACTGAATCTCCACCAATTCATTTGGAACAACTCGTAAAATTTCAAGCTGACCAGCTCCGGCTTCGGAGTTTCCTTCCCACTCCATCTTTGAACCGACATCCGCAATCGGACCAGAGAAGGAGACCTTCATATTCGGATCTGCTTGTGCAAAAGGTGACCATTCATTCCCTCGTCTAAAATCGCTGATGTAGGGATAGATTTCTTCAGGGGATGCATTGATAAGCCCACTTCGCTCATAGTGGAAGCGACTCTCCCGGGTTAAGACGAAGGCTAGAAAAGCTATTAGAACAATTCCAAATCCAATGAGAGCTTTCTTGATCATAAATAGACCTCACTTCCTGCCTTTTATATTTACATACTATGTGGTATGTTAGCAATATAGGGTCTGTAAAAAAATGAGGACATGAGTGTAAGTCTATGAAATCTCAAGGAAAGAATTTGAAAAAAAAGCGAACGCGCAATCTCGAAGCGAGCCGCAGTGAGATTTTAAATGCTGCTTTCATGGAGATTTTTCCGCGTGGATTTCAAGGGGTGAGCGTGGATGATATTGTGGCACGCACCTCTTTAACCAAGGGTGCATTTTATCATCAGTTTCCAACCAAATTGGATCTTGGCTATGCGCTTGTAGAAGAAGTAATCGCACCCATGATTATTGACCGTTGGATCAAACCCCTTGAGCAGTATGAAAATCCACTCGATGGAATTCTTAAACAAATGAAGACTTTGATAGGTAAAGCTCCACCAGAGGAATTGAAGCTTGGGTGTCCACTTAACAACTTGGTTCAAGAGATGGCGCCTATTGATGATGGGTTTCGAGAGCGGCTCAATAAAGCCCTTAATCTATGGATTGATGAGATGGATAAGCACCTTCAGCGAGCTAAAAAGGAAGGTTATCTTAAGCCTGATGTGAACACACGAAAGGTCGCTCAGTTTGTGGTGATGGCCCATGAAGGTTTTTATGGAATGCTAAAAGGCCTTGGTGATCCAAAGACCTTTCATGCGTTATTTGATTCATTAAAACTCTACTTCGACTCGATTAGAAACTAGATAAGGCGGCCGATTTTAAAGGCAATTTAAGCTGACCTCAGCTTAACATCATAATGAAATCCTTCTTTGATCAAAGAATCACGGAGGGCCAGCTCAATCATACTCATCTCAGGTAAGCCGAGCTTTTTCGCAATACGAGCAGCTCGTGTAGGAGAGGGGATTCGACGTCCTTTTTCAAGATCGTTCAAGTTCTGTGAGGAAAGACCGATCTTCTTTGCAAACGCAGCTTGGCTTAGCTCTTCTCCTTCACGCCAGGCTTTTAAAAGACCGCCGAAAGTTAACGTTCCATACTGCCTTTCCAATTTTTCAAAATAAGATTTAGTACGCATGTTTAGTTACCTCTAGTAGTTCAATGTGAATTCGATTTTCAATCTCCCGATAAATGAGGCGGTAAGCTCTATTCATCCGAACGGATCTCTGTCCTCTACGTGTGCCTTTCAATGGCTCGTCGTGAAATCCAGAAGACTTCATGACTTCCGCTAATCCTTTTGTTTCCACTAGAAAAATCCAAAAAATAACCTTTTTTCTAATAAAATCAGGAACTTTACTAAGTTGCTTCTCAAAGTTTCGGCTCCTCGATACCTTCGTGAGAATATCCATTCACGTCTCCATCATACTTCAAACTGAAGTATTTTAAAAGTTTTTTGTGGCTATTTACTAAACTGACCCTGCAGTTAAGCAAAGCCAGGGCCGATGTGACCTAGCTTCTATTGAGTTAAGATAGGGAGTATTCGGAGCCATCTGCCGACTTCCGGATCATTTTAATTAATTTGAAGGACTTCGATTAATGCGGCCTTACTTCCACTTGCTCGGACTTTCGTGGGTGCAGGATTGGAGCCTTCGCTTTTGTGAATTTTGGTCGATCCCAAAACCGATAATTTCCAAGCGAATCGATAAGCATTTCGGTAAATCTCATGCCGCGGCTCTTATCTTCGCTAGCAGTTAAAATGCCTTTTGCATTTAGAAGCTCTTCACTAAAGCCCATGCTTCGAAGAAGATCTACGGCATCCCCAGGTGCTGCTATCGTTTTAGAGTGGCG
>CAZWVK010000010.1:0-32662 GCA_964636785.1 uncultured Pseudobdellovibrionaceae bacterium
TCCCGGAAAAGGTACGCCGTACCTCGCGCGAGGTACGGCGTACCTTTTCCGGGAGAACCTGGACTAGGCGAAAGCCGTCTTTGAAGGCATGATTTTGAGGTGAAGGGGGATTTATGGGGCAAATATTTGTTTTCACGGTCTTTTTAGCGCTTATAGGAGAATCGGCGTTCGCAGCCAGTGTTTTTAAGCGAGCCCTTGAGGGGAAGCAGCACAAATATATAGACAGTGGAACGATCATTGGTGGTGAAGCTGGCCAAGCCTTTTCTCTCCTTAAGCTCCGCGCTCAAGCGGACCGAAAGCGGGGGATTGAGCGCATTGTTCTGAACCTAGGTGATGAACAGGGCCAACTTCTAAAAGGGAAAATGTCCTTCTTCCAAGTCAATATGGACCCAAGCGCTATGAGACTTGTGATCAATCTCTCTCAAGTCGTTGCTTCGACAATGAGTGAGGCCGAACTGAAGGACGCATTCAAATCATCGCCATTTGTGCGTTCGGTGGCTTTGGTTAAGGATCCATCCAGTCAAAGCCTTTCACTCGTATTGAGTCTCAAGCAAAAGGCGAAGGCCGAAGTTTTTCAGCTCACAAAGCAAAATTCACCCGGACGACTCGTTATCGATCTTGCTAAGAAGTGATGTTTCGTTTCGGTTCGCTTGTTTTTATTATTTTATTTGCGGTTCCATCCGAAGCACGAATCTTTAGTTTCAGTGAACAGGGATTTGGAGCTTATCTGGAAGGATCGATCGGAACGAATCAGATTGGACAAGATCCGTTTGCAGCGAATCTCGGATCTGATGTTTCTATCTCGGAAGAGTATGCTTACACACAAAGTGGAAAATTCGGGATCGCCTACAATCTCAAATCGAATTTAGTCTTGATGGCTGGGTTCGAATATTTAAAACCTCAATCCATCACAGGCGCTTCTGGCAAAAATAATTCAGGAACAGAGCTTTACCTCTTTTCATCTTCCGCACGTGGCCACAATCCGATAGCTTCGTTTGAGTACACCTATAGGAGAATCAAGAATCTAAGATATTTTTTGGGTGGTGGCTTTGGAATGGGTGAAGTCATTATCGATAATAAATTTGAAATCAATTCCACTGGACAGAGTGAGCTTGGTTTACAAAGTTATAATGAGAAAATTTATGGAACGGCAATGAATGGGTACTTGTCGATTGGGCTTGAGGCTCATTTTGTGGACACCTCCACTTTTGTTATTCAAGCTGGGCATCGCCTTTTCAAAGTCCATGAATTTAAACATAAGAGTGAAGTCACAACTCTCTCACAAGGTGCCGTAAGCGACGGGGATATCGTACTGAATGAAGACGGGTCTAAACGAAAGGCCGATTTTAGTGGCCCATTTATTTCAGTTGGATTTCGCTTTTATATTCCGTAGAGGCTTTCGATTTCGGATTTGAATTTCTCTTCACAGAATTTACGACGAACCTTTAAAGATGGTGTGAGTTCACCTCTTTCAACCGAAAGCTCTTCATTTAAAATTCGAAATCTCTTTATAGATTCAAATCCCGCCAGTTC
Organism: uncultured Pseudobdellovibrionaceae bacterium; assembly: GCA_964636785.1. Taxonomy (GTDB): domain Bacteria; phylum Bdellovibrionota; class Bdellovibrionia; order Bdellovibrionales; family UBA1609; genus UBA6776. The sequence continues at coordinate 1,534 of CAZWVK010000010.1, forward strand.
CGCATTGACTTGACGAACAATTTCTTCCACTTCTTTTGCGACAACAGGAGAGTGAACAAGATCTACGGCTTTTGAAAATGGAATTTTCCTTTGATGGGCAAAGCTTTTAAGCTCGGTTAAATCCAAAGTCAGCAGTGCGACGATGAATTTTCGTTGATCACCGAAAACCAGGCTTTGTGCGATCAATGGATACTTCTTAAAAAGATTTTCAATGCGTTGAGGGGCCACATACTTTCCACCAGAAGTTTTAATCAGATCCTTCTTCCTATCGGTGATGCGTAAAAATCCATTTGGAGTCCATTCACCAATATCACCAGTTGCAAAAAAGCCATCTTCATCGATTTTTTTCTCATCATTCTCGTCGAGCATATGGTCGAAAACCTTTTTGCTCTTCACAAGAATTTCTCCGTCCACGTCCAATTTAATTTTGACGTCGGGGAGAGGGCGACCAACAGTTCCAAAATGATAGTCATCAGGAGTGTTCACGCAGATGGCCCCGGTTGTCTCTGTCAAACCATACCCTTCCAATAAAAGAACATCACAGCGGTGAAAAAATTCAGAAACCTCTTTGGACAGAGGAGCGCCACCCGAAATGGCGTATTTCAGCTGGCCGCCCAACGCATCTCGAAGACGCTCTTTGATCTGCTTTTGAAGAAGAACTCTTGCAGGTGCTACAACCAAGGAACCCAAGAATCCTCTTTGTTCCACCTCGTGAACAATTCGCGTGAGATAGTGGCCATTCAAACGGGATATCACAGAGCCATATATTTTTTCAAAGATTCGTGGCACCGCAATCAGAACTGTGGGACTGACTTCTAAAATATATCTGCGTATCAAATCTATACTTTCGCAAAACGCCAATGTGAAACCAGCGTAACTGCTCAACCACATCTCGACTCTTCCAAGAATATGAGCATAAGGAAGAAATGAAAGAGTAAGATCCTTTGATGATATAGGAAAGACAGTCGCAATGTCTTTAATTTCGCTCAAAACCTGAGTCTGCGTAAGAACGATTCCCTTTGGTCGTCCTGACGTGCCCGAAGTGAAGACAATGGTAACAGTTTGCTTCAATCCGATTTTTTCACAAGCTGAGAAAAAATCTTTGGAATCCGCGTTCACACTCTTCATCGCTTCATCTATTTTCGTCCAGAAGAGATTGCCCTCATCACTTTTTGATCGTGAATTGGAGCGAAACAAAATCACATTTTCACTTTGCGTCTTCGAAAGACGGCTCAGCTGGCGATCATCACCTAAAAAGATCAATTTCGGCTGTGTTGAGTGCAGGATGTGAGCTAAGTCCTGATCACTCGCATTTGGATAAATTGGTACTGTAACAGCCCCCAAACACTGTGATGCCAGATCGGTCAATGCCCATTCCACACAATTATTGGACATAATGGCAATATGATCACCGCTTTGAATGCCAAGACTTTTCAGCATAAAAAAGGTCGACTCAATATTGGCTTGATAATCTTTCCAGCTCCATTTGATCCAAAGAGAGTCTTGTTTAAACATCACGGCCGTAAGCGAGCTTGGTCGCTCATGAAATTTTGCAATCAGTGCGGGTAGGGATTTGATCACGTTGGTCGTTCCGGATTATTTACGAGCAGGAGTGCGCACGGGTTGACCCAGTGTAAAAGTAAGGCTTTGCTTTTGATTCTCTTGCAAGCTGACATGAGACTGCGCTGTTTGGCCATTTTTTCCAACCACTCTAATTTCTACATTTCTATCAGCAGAGACAGGGTAATTTCTCAATGGTAAAGCTTCTCCTGTAACTCTACGTCCATCCACAAAGACTTGAACTTCTTGCAATGGTTTGACTTCCACATCAATAAACCCAAGCTTTAACTTTTTCAATATGAAAGAGTGTTTTTGGTTGGGATCGCTTGCAGATACTTGAGTTTTGACAGATTCAAAACCTTTTCGCGTCAATCCCAAGGTAAATGTATCGTCGGGAATGGTAAGGCGACTTGGCGTAATCTGGCCTGTTTTCACACCATTGACATAGATCTCTGCTCCAGAGGGATTGCTTACTACGATGATAGCACGACGTTGATCCACCGAGGAGATAGGAGGTTCTTCGGCCGGACTTTCTACTGATTGATCAGGAGAAAGACTTTTTGAAGCTGGGTGATTGGATCCACTTACGCCCATCCATCCGTAAACTCCACTGAACAGTGGTTCGGTGCTCTCAATCACACCACTCATGGGCCCAGGGAAAAATTTAATTGAACCGAAAAATCCAATAACAAGAACAATCATCAAGTTAATGCCGGAACTCAGAGGACGCCGCTCACGCTTTACGCGAACAGGGATATTCACCCGACTAGCGCTAAGTGGGGGCGGTGTCTTTTTATTGTTTTCCTCCCCTTCTTGAAGAATCGCACTTGGGTCCTCTTCTCCTGCGAATCTATTGTAACTTTCTTTAAATTCGGGTGCGGTGATTGATTTATGAGTCGGCCGGTTGATAATCCCCGAAGAGGTGCTCTCCGGAAGTCGTGCTTGCGTTGGTGTTTTTACTTCAGATCTAGTGTCAGGAAAAATGCTCGAATCCAAAACATTCTTTGCCTTGACTCCTGTTTTGGTGAGTGAGGCTATAGTCTGAATTGATGGAACACTTTCAGACTTGAGGGACACCTGGTGCTGCCCACTGGTTTCATCATCCTGCGGAACCTCGGTTTCAGTAACAACATAAGAGGACGTTTGGGTGACATTGCTGGGTTCGGTAACTATCGTTTTATCGTCAGCAAGCTCGACAGACCCGTTCACCGCAACATTGACCACTGAGCTTTTCGCATAAGTGACCAGTTTTTTTCGTGAAGAGAGGATCTCATCGGCAAAGATTGTTTTAATATACCCAGCAAAATCATGAGAGGAGAAATCTGGATATTGTCTATTCAGAAAGCGATTCAAATCTTTGTGAAGGGCAGCTGCAGATTGGTACCTTAGGTTTTTGTCACGGGCCAATGCTTTTTGAACAATTTTCTCCAAGTCGCCATGTATGTTTGGATTTATCTTTCGAAGTGAAGGAATATGACAATCCCTGATTTTTCTCAGCGTATTAATTTCATTATTTGCCGCAAAAAGTCTATCGTTGGCCAGAATCTCCCACATCACAATTCCGAGAGAAAAAATATCTGTCCTTGAATCAACAGAAAGCCCTTCAGCTTGCTCGGGACTCATATATCCAAATTTTCCTTTGAGAGTGCCAGCTCGCGTTGTCTCAACTTGGCTTTCAGCTTTTGCAATCCCAAAGTCAACGATTTTGACTTCTCCATCAAAACTGATCATGACATTTTGGGGGCTCATATCACGGTGAGTGATGTTGAGCGGGCGACCTGTTGTTGAGTCAATACAGCGATGAGCATGATCAAGTCCTGCGGCAATTTCACGAATCAAAAAAATAATATGCTCAGTCGGGAACTGAACTTTCGCTTTCTTCATCTTGTTGAGAATCTGTCGAAGGTTGCGGCCTTCCACAAAGTCCATCACTAAGAAGAACTGTTGCTCCTGAATCCCGAACTCATGAATGGAGACAATATTGGAGTGTTTGAGATTGATCGCGATCTTTGCTTCTTCGCGAAACATATCGATAAATTCAGGACTGTCGGCATATTGCGGAAGAATTCGTTTGATCGCGAAGAATTTCGATATCCCACCGGCCCCTAATGCACGACTTAAAAACACCTCGGCCATGCCACCCATGGCGAGCTTTTCAAGTAGAACGTATTTACCTATGGTTTCAAATTGTGGTGTCGACACGCTTATCCTTTCGGAACAATTGAATTCTCCCTTGAACTAAGATTAAAAACCAGCCTAGACTAAGGCCTATGAAATGGGTTGGAATCACCGGTGGACTCGGTACAGGTAAGAGCACAGTCGCAAGATGTATTCGCGAAGCCGGTTATCCGGTCTTAGATGCGGATGACCTTGCGCGCTTTGCTCTTGGTCCAGGTTCGCCACTATTGGAACCCATTCGCAGTAAATTCGGTGAAGAGATTTTCAATAAGGATGGAAGCTTAAACCGAAAAGCACTTGGCCAGAAAGTATTTGTCTCAAAAGAAGATTTACAATGGCTGGAATCTCTTATTCATCCTGAAGTTCAACGGAAAGTTGCGAAGTTAAAGAGCGAGTTGAAAGCTCAGGGTGAAAAGCTTGCTTTCTATGATGTGCCTCTCTTATTCGAAAAAGGTCTGCAGAAAAACTTTGATGTGATCGTGGTTGTGGCGGTGAGCAAAGACAAAGCGAAGGTGCGTGTTGTTTCACGAGATGGGCTGAGCGATCAGGAAATAGAAGAGCGGATGGCAAATCAATTGCCCATGCAAGAAAAAATTAAAAACGCCGACTTCGTGATTTTTAATGACGGAAGTTTATCTGAATTAAAAACTAAAGTTTTGGATTTGATATCTCAGCTTAATTCTCACCTTTAGTCGGGAGACAAAAGTCGAATCTCCTTTTTGTCAGTTGCGCCTTTAGGGGGTTTTGCTCAAGCTGAGAAGATACATTTTTAAATTTCCGGGAGTGCTCGAATGCGCCGTCTAGCTTTTAGTGTTCTTGCTTTTTTTCCAATACAAAGCTTTGCTGTTAAATCACTGGATTTTACAATCCAACAACAATATGTCAGCACTCGTGCGCTAGGAATGGGAAATGCCTTTTTAGCAGTGGCCGATGATCATAATGCTATGTTTTACAATCCTGCAGGGCTTGCTTATAGAAAAGATGGACAGTTCCATGGTTTTTTACGAGGTGGCCTCAGTCCCGAGATTCTAGATTTGCAAAAAGAAATTGATCAGGCTGATAAAAAAGAGGATTCTGAGCAGGCTATTGCAGATCTTATTGCGTCAAAATATGGAAGCCATTATGCTGCGCGTGTGACAACGGGGGCCATGTATGTTCGCCCTCGCTGGGGCTTTGCATTTATTCCAGCGGATCTCTCCATGGATATTTCTGTTCACCAGCAAGTTGGACCCACATTGAATGTAAACGCTTATTTGGATTCTACCTTTGCAACTTCTTATGCGCGAAAAGTGTCATGGTTTAAGGGGCATGATATCTCGTGGGGCACAACCGTAAAAGCCATTCACCGTGCTCATGCTGGACAGAGTGTGCTGGCGGCTCAGCTTGTCGATGGCAAGGATATTTTTGATGAAAAAGATGCCAATGAAGGGCTAACGATTGATGCTGATCTTGGATTGTTATGGAAGCTAAAGCCCACAGGATTGATGCGCCATCTGCGACCGACTTTTGCTTTTGTGATTCGCAATATCGGGGATTATGGCTATCCCATTCAATTTGATATTTTTAGTAAACAATCGGGTGAACCACCAAAACTGGGTCGAAGATTTGACTTTGGATCCAAGTGGGATCTTCCAAAGTTTTGGGTTTTTGATCCGCATTTAGCGGTAGATATTCGTGACATCGGTCATGAGAATTGGACTCCGACAAAAGGTTTTCACGCCGGCATGGAGCTTTACTGGAAGATGTTCAATTGGTGGAAGGGGCATTGGGCCGTGGGATTAAATCAAGGTTATTGGACCGCTGGGGTGGGCGCACGCCTCGCTTGGTTTCAACTCGATATCGCCAGCTACGGCGAAGAGGTCGGCACATCCAACGCTCCTCTGGAAAATCGCCGCTATATGCTCGAACTCTCTCTGGATATCTAATTAAGTACAGGTGCTTGGTGGTGTGAAGGATTTCTTCTGAAGTTCACACATAAATTTTGCCGCTGTTTGTTCCGGGTCTCCCCCTGTCGAGGCAACTGCATTTTCAATTTTGCTGCAAACCTCTTTGTCTGCAGAAGCATTGCTACAGTATGTATCTGAAAGACTAATAACGGTCGCGCCCAAATCGGCCAGATCGCAGCTCTGGCCGCCAGAGCTTCCATCCACACAGTCTTGTAGCAGGGCATTCACTGCAGCTTCCGATGCCGCTGGATCATTTATGTCAAAACCACCGGCTAGTGATCCAAGCATAGATCCCACCTTAGCTAGACCAGCGATAAATTCAAGGCCGGTCACTTGGGATTTCACACAGTAAGCGTAAGCCGTCTGTGCTTTTTCATATCCTTGAGACGGAGTAGGGCGATCTAGGCTCAAAAAGCTCACATAGACAGCTTCTTTATTTGTAATCGAATCATCGTTACTAGTTTCATAAGCGGCTACAATCTTATTTGTTGTTAGACCGCCGGACGTTAAGAGGATTGAGCATTTAAGAATGTTGGCCTGTTGGGAATTGTGTTTTGCGACATAAGTAAAACAGGCGTCAGCGGATTCAGGATGGTCTGGTGAGACCGCATCCATACATGCTTGGGCTTTTGCCAGATCCTTCACCTCATCACTTTCACATCCAAATAAAAAAGGAAATGTAATAGCTAGACCTACAAATATATGTCGCATGAAACGCTCCTTTGAGATCTCATTATTTTAAGGGTCTCAATTGCACATCACAACTTGATTTCCATGCTCTCGACTTTAAGGAGAGAGACCAAAGTACAGCTTTCGCATTAATGTCTCAATTCGAAGCAGAAATTTCCGATAGGAGAAATATGAAAATCCAAGGATGGATGAAAATTATTCTGATTCCAATGCTCCTGCCCACAGTCGCGCTATCTGCTGAGCGGCAGGAGTTTTACAATGGCGTAAGACAACTCGGTATGGGGGGAGCAGTCATTGCGGTCGTCAATGATGAGACTGCGCTTTTATCTAATCCCGCAGCCCTTGGAAAGTTGAGAGATTCCTTTTTGACTCTTGTTGATCCGGAGATCGAGGGAAATATGAACGTGGAAAGGCTTCTGGGTGCGGAGTTCTATAATGGACTTGATCCGCAGTTTGCCCTCGATAAGATGAAAGACAATCCTGGAAAGCGTCTTCATTTAAAGGGTCAAGTTTTCCCGTCGCTGATTTTTCCTAACTTTGGAGTTGGTCTCCATGGAAAATACATCGTGGATTCGGAGGTCCGTGAAGACGGTTCTGCTTTTGAATACAATTATTTGAACGATTGGTCCGCTGTTGCAGGTTTTAACTTTCGCCTTTTTGATGGACGGCTAAAAATCGGGACGAATATTCGTTACACCAACCGCAGCGAGGTCAAACGCGATGATATGGATCCAAACTCAACCGACTTGAAAATCAGTAGCCTTGCAAGTGAGGGCGTTGGAGTTGGTTCAGACGTAGGAATGATATTAACTGCTCCGGTGAAATTCCTGCCAACTCTTGCACTTGTCTGGCGGGACGTGGGAAACACAAAATATGATTTTGCAAAAGGGATGATGTCTTCGACCGAAGGCCGACCTGAGACTGTAAAAAGCACTTTAGATGTCGGACTGGCCTTCTTTCCTATCCTTGGGAAGAATACAAGATCATCTTGGACTGTTGAACTCAGGGATGTGCTCACTGAAGCCTCTGAAACGGAACCCATAATGAGAAGACTGCATGGAGGTTTCGAGTTGAATTACGCCGACGCTTTGTTCTTGAGAGCAGGAATGAATCAGAAATACTGGACGGCGGGATTTGAACTTGCAATGTTTAACTATCAATTACAGGTAGCTAGCTATGGTGAAGAGGTCGGAACTCATTTAACCCCAAAAGAAGATCGCAGATATGTGATGAAATTTTCGCTACGCTTTTAAGGATGTAACAATGATCTTAAGGATTTTTGTAATTTTAACTTTCATCATGCAGTCATCATGTTCTGTGAATGTGCTAGAGGCCTTTGGTGATAAAGAGACAGACCAGGCTAAATATATTGAGGCCAAAAAACTCATAGACAAATCCCAATATGATGAAGCTATTCAGGTCTTACTCGGCGCTTCGGCAAAATTTCAGGAAAAGCGCGAAGTGCGCACTCTTATGGCGTCAGCATATGCTGGTCGAGGTGGTCTGGAGTTTTTATCTATTGTCGAAGCCTTCAAAGATGCTTCGAGTGTTAATCTATTTCCGTTCTTAATGAATGGTTTCCGTGGTGGAAGTTCAGACCGTTACAGTGATCTATCACTCGCGGAAGGAGTGATAGATCTGATCAGTGAGGACCCTGCAGAGAGGACAGAGGATGAGAATATTCTGATGGTTCTTATCTATCTGGCCAAGATGGGGAACATGCTTAGTTATTATATGGATACAGATGGTGATGGGACACTGGATCCGACATTTGTCAATGCATGCACTGATTCAGACAATCCAGGGACAGCCATCAATGATTTGAATGTTGGTGAAGTCGGAATGCATCTGCTCAAATTTGTGCAAACCGTAACTTACCTTTCTAACAATTTCACTTCAACAGTTCTCGCGGATCTGGATTGCCAGGCTGATCTTGAAGGGTTGGAGCCATTCCCGGGATTTTTTCCATTGGCAGGTGTTTGCTCCATTGACGACCCAGCAGGCTATACGAATGTGCATATTGCTGGATTTCGATCACTGATCAAAGAAAGTGATTTTCTTGGATTGGGTGTGAGCTGTTCAGGAGATGTTACGACATGCTACTGCACACCGTGATTTCCCTCATTTGTTTTTTACTATTTTCGTCCTTTGCAAATGCACAAGATATTTTGCCAATCTCGTCGCGGGCACGCGGGCTTGGAATGGGAAATGCGCAGTATAGTTTTGTAAACAATGTGGATTCCATCTTTTATAACCCTGCAGGACTCGCTCGGGCGAGCGGACTGACTTGGACCATATTTGGTATCGGAGTGGGGACGGGCACGGATGTCATTGATAATATCGATACGGTTGAGAACTTTAGCGATGAAGAGGAATTTGCGAACCTTATTAAAGATTTCTATGGCGACAAGATCTTTGTAAATGGATCTGGTCTGACAGCTCTTACTTTTCCGTATTTGAGTCTTGCGGTATACAATCAGACTTACGCAAGCTTAAGTATAAATAATCCTGTTTACCCAGAGATCAACACTCGATTTATTAATGATTACGGTTATGCCGTTGGACTTGGTATCCCTGTTTCAAACTTCTTTCATGTCGGAATGGCGCTCAAACGGATCAAACGTTCAGGAGTGGAAACCACTTATCGCGCTTCCTCATTGACTGAATTGGATCCAGAAGTTTTGTTGTCGGACTTCACTCAGCACGGTGTCGGATATGGAATGGATTTGGGCGCGAACTTTGTTTTTGATGCACCGGTCGTGGATGTGATTCTTTCGGGCGTTTGGCACAATGTCGGCGATACCAAATTTCGCTCGGACAACGGCTCCAAACTTCCTATTGCAAAATCCACCATGGGTGTGGGTGCTGGCGTTGTCGTCGACCTACCACTATTAACCATTGCACCAGCAATTGATGTTACGCATCTCAATCGCAGTGACATACAGCTTATGAAGAAAATCAATTTCGGTGTTGAAATTGGACTTCCGCTGGTTGATCTGCGAGCGGGCTTTCATCAGGGGTATTACACCGCAGGTGCCGGAGTGGGTCTAGGCCCTATTCAGGTCGATGCAGCAACATATGGAGTGGAGCTTGGTGATTACCCCGGTCAAATGGAAGATCGCCGATATATGGTTGAATTCTCCCTTGAGCTTGGGATAGGATCTTTACCATTCGGAGGTATTTCTTCCTCTGGATCCACAAACCGTTCTTCGGTTTGGGGCGGGCGCCGACTGAAGCAGCGTCGTTAATGAGTCTTAGCGGCTAATAGGTCTTAGCAGCTAAAGGATTTAACTCAGTGGGATGAATGAAGATTCTAAAGTTCCAGACATTTAGTGAAAAAGAATCTTTATTGAAAGACTTCAATCCGTCTGAAGAAGCTTGGATCGTTTCTGATCTTCAATCAAAGTGGGAAATTCAGAATCTTCTTTTAGAGCGGGAATCTGTTCTGGAAGAAGAATCCGTTTTGAGAGCGAGTGAATTTTGGACTCGATTGCTGTTTCGTGTTCAACCCGAATGGTCTGTTGTTTCCAAAGAGCTGTTTGAACAGTGGCTATGGAATTGGAGTCGAAAGAATCCACTTCCGTGGTTGAAGGCCAATGAGTCGGCATCACTCATCCACCAGCATCTTGAGCTTTTTGCGCCCATTTTTATTGAGGATGGCTCAAGTGCACTATTAAGTGAATGGTTCGAAAACAATTTAGATTCCGTTATCAAATGGCGACACCTTTTTGAACTTTGCGAGAGAATCTGGCGCGATCTTCAATCCGAAAGAATCATATCGCCGGTTTTAGTTCCTGCCGTTTTATTTAATGAACTCAATCTCAGCGATACTTCAAAATGGAGCTGGAATCGAAATCTCTATTTGGATCTTGGATTAAAGCCAAAATCGATCGAAAAGGCACTGGCTGCCATTTTGGGACGTCATCTTGAGGTGCGCTGGTTGCACAGTGATGTGAACATCAATGAAATTGAACTGATTGGCGATCTCAAGCGCCTACCCACTCAGCTGGGAGAAGTGAAAGAGGCCGTGGCATCGGTAAGATTCTTTCTAGAGCAAGGTGTCCCAGCTCGTGAGATTGCGGTTCTGGCACCAGACATCGAAATGTTTTGGCCTTCTCTTCATCATTTTCTAAAGATCGAAGGTGTTCGCTGCAATAAGCCGGTCATTCAGCGTTTGATTGAAGATCCGGGAATTCGTAAATGGATTTCGATTTTAAGAGTGAGTTTAAATAAATTCACTAGCCGCGATCTGGAATCCTATTTTTTTCAAAGGGCAGACGATTTAAGTCTTAATTTTGAGGAATTTCGCTATTATTTTGAGAAGCTAAAACGGCCTGAAGACATTATGCGATGGAGTGGCTGGGCTTCTGATACAGAACCTTTAGCCCATCCACTGTCACTCGATGATTTTTTAAGCTGGGCTATTGAAAAATGGCCACGATCTTTTTCATCCGAACCTTTGGAAAGAGCGTGGAAGAATCTATCCAAAGATTATAGTCCGAAACTGAAGTTGCATTTGTCGGATTGGATCTATTATCTTGAATCAAAGCTTTCCAAGGCAGAGTGTGTTGTCGAAGATGCTGACTTGGACGGAATTCAGCTTCTAAGCTTCTCATCTGCAGAATGGACCAAGGCGCGGCATACTGTCTTTATCGGCATGAATGAATCCGATCTGAGTGCGAGTTCCAGTTTGCTTGTTTCAAAATTTGAGTGCGAAAAAATAAAGCAGGATTTAGGCTTTGAGCTTGATTTGAGCTCAGACTCAGCTGCGGAGCTTTACTTGGCCTGGCTTACCAAGAAATCTTTTTCAAAGACTTTGTTTCTCACAAGTGGAGTCACCTTCACAGGAGAAGAAACCTCTCCTTCAAAGCATTGGTTAAAATCTGCATTTCACTACGGATCTGATTTTGTTAAACGCATTTCATCCCCAAGTCCCATTCGATTTGATGAACTGGCACGTTTGGTCTCCAATGAAACTGTGGACTTCATCCCAGTTCCTTTTCAGGAAATTTCACTTTCAGCCACATCGATCAAATCTTTTAAAGAATGTCCATTTACATTTTTCGCACAAAAGGGATTGCGGCTGGTGGATCAGCCAGTTTTAGATTTCGATTTAGATCCCATGAGCAAGGGCCGACTCTTTCACGCTGTGGCTGAGGAGATAATAAAAGATCTTCCACAGTTTGAAAGCAATACGGGCAAGATTGAGGAACTGATCGAGGACCAGAAGAAAAAGCATGCCATTGAAATTGGTGAGCTTCGCATCTGGCCGGCCATGAAGCAGGAAATCAAAGATATGGCATTGAGTTTGATTCAAATGGAAATAGAACTTCGAGCCACTTTTCCCCATACAAGAACTTTGGCTTCCGAGGTGGATTTTGAATTCTATTTTGATCCGGTTTTAAAAGAAGTCTCTGCTGAGCCAGGAAGTAAGACCGTTCGTATCACAGGCCGAATTGACAGGATCGATGGCGGGGCGAATGAGGCCTTAACGGTTGTGGACTATAAGCTGTCTTCAACACGTCTTTTAGGCTGGGGCAACTGGGTTAAAGAAGGTGATCTGCAAATGGCGATTTATACCATTGCCATCGAAGGGAAGTTCACAAAAGATAAATCTTTAAAGATGATTAAAAGTCCTCAAGTGGACGCCGCATATTATCTTGTGCCCAAAACCAAAGAGCGAAACAAAGGATTTTTTCTAAAGAATTCGGAGTCTGGATTATTTGTTCATCCATCCTCACGCTCGCAGTCATGGATCACTTCTGAGAAAAAATCAGAAATGTTTGTTACGGCCAAAGAAGTTTTAAGTGAAGTCATTATTCAGATTCGTAATGGCGAGGTTGCTCCCAATCCTAAGAAGGAAGATATTTGTGAACCTTGCCGCTGGAGGATTTTGTGTCGGGCTCAACGCTTAACTTAAGTTTCTCCAGACAGGACCATATTGTAAGGGCAGGTGCGGGTGCAGGGAAGACCTACAATCTGGTTCAATGTGTCGTTGAAGCTTATAAGCACTTCAAAGAGAACTCAGAAAAAACTCCACGTTTTGTTCTAACGACATTCACTCGCAAGGCCACTCAGGAGCTGCGCGAGCGAATGATTTTAAAAGCGTGCGAACTCAATGATGATGCGTTTTTTTCTTTTGTAACGGACCCAGGTCATCTAAACATCTCGACGATTCACGGTGTCTTAAGTCAATTCCTACGGGAATTTGGCCATCTCTTTGAGATGGATTTGAGTTTTAAAGTTCTAGAGGGAGAAGAGGAAAATGCGCTACTAGAGGAGTGCGCAAGAGAGCTTTTGGTTGCAGATGATGCTCATCTTGAGTGGTTGAAGCAGATTCCGTTTCGTCGTTTATTAAGAATGCTGAAGTCTTATCATTATCATTTTGGAAAGAACTCGGAGATGGTTGCTCCCGATTTTGACGAAGCCTGGAGTCACACGCTTGAGTTTGTAGAAAAAAATAGAAAAAGTATTTTAGAACAGATTGATTGGGGACTTTCCAGTATAACGGATGAGCCTTATTTAAAGTCCTTAAATGAAATTCAAGAGTTTCTAAATCTTTGGGAGCCTGAATTTGAACTTGAAATGCCTTCGCTTGCGCGAAAAACCAAAAGAGTCACTTTTCCAATTGAGTTTCATGAGAACTTTCAAGTTCAGCTGAATCAATTTAAGAAAGTCATGAAAGAGATCGTCTTGAAACCAGATGAACTTCGAAACTTGAGCTTGCAGTGGAATCAGTTTGCCGATTTTGGAAAAAAGTTTTCTGGTCTTGTTGAGAATAAGAAGAAAAAAGGTGGATTTGTCACTCTTTCAGACCTTGAAAATCAAACGGCAAGAGTTTTAAAGGAATCTGAATTTTTGGGCCGGATTTTTTCTGAGAGTTTTGATTTCTGGTTGATTGATGAGTTTCAGGATACAAGCTCTCATCAGCTCGAAATCCTCAATCGGTTCATTGGCGATCGGCCCAGATTTGTGGTTGGCGATCCTCAGCAAAGTATTTATCTTTTTCGCGGGGCGGAGTCGCAGATCTTTGATCAAGAGTGGGCGAGGTTGAGTGCAGCTGGTGCTCGTCAGTCCTTCTTAGAAAAAAATTATCGTTCAAAAAGAAACTTGCTTACGCTTTTGAACTCATTAATGAACCAGGCTTCTCAGTTTTCCGCTATGACACCCAATGATCAATCGGAATCTGATCAACCATCGGCCGTCTTTATGGTCGGAGAAGATCTGGGAGATGAACTTCGTGGACTTTATAAACGAGCTTTGGAGCTTTGTGCAGCAGATGGTTCATGGGATAAAATATGTGTCCTTGGGCGCACTCATGATGATCTTTTTCAAGTGGCCTCGTACTTTCGTTCAAAGGGGATCCCAACTCACGTTCACTCTCCCATGGGATATGCTTCAAGGCGAGAAATTCAGGATGCATTATCGATTTATAAGTTCTTAGTGAACCCTCATGACAATCTGAATCTTCTTCAGGTTCTAAGATCACCCTGGCTCAAGGTGGAAGATGTGAGGCTTAAAGAGTGGATGACAAACTCTCCGCCCTCATTGTGGCGTTCTCTCAAAGAAGAAGAAAAGGAAGCTGCAATTCTGAAGCTTAAAAATGCGGAACGGAATCTGGATTCAAAGGGTTTGCTTCAGACCTTTATTGATTTGCTTTCAGAGATTCAGTTTATTGAAAAGAGCTCTCTTTTTGATCCATCAGGACGAGTGGAAGCCAATATTTGGAAGCTGATTGGACGCATGAAGGAGCTTGAGAAAAAGCCAGGCTCTCATCCTTTGGATATTTTTAATCTTCTCGCTCAAGATTCGGACGCAGTGGCCGCGACCGAGCCCAACTGTATCAATCTCATGACGATTCATGGCTCAAAAGGTCTTGAGTTTGATCATGTGTTCTTTCCCCGATTGGGTCGGCGCTTTCAGACCAGTAAAAGAGGAGATATCACCTTCTCAAGAGATTCGAGTCGTTTTGTTTTTAGTTTGAAAGATGAAGACGACCAGGCGCTGGTCTGTTCATATGAAAAAGAGTGGATTGAGGAACAGAAACGAAGAGAGAAAGAAGAGGTTGAGCGCTGGTTTTATGTGGCGCTAACGCGTGCAAAAGAATCTATCACACTCTCCTGGAACCGAGCCGAGCTCACAAACGAGTCTTGGGTGGAGCTGTTTCAATTGAGAACTTTTCAACACGAAGGACTTATAAGACAAGAGGGGCCATTTGAAGAGATGCCTCTGGTGTTGGTTCAGGATCAAAAACTCAAAGTCAGACCGCCATTTTCTGACACGGATCCATCCGAATCATCAATCCAACGCTCTTCTTTTTCGGAGATGACGTCTGAAAGTGTTGGTGCCTGGACGCCGAAGAGTCTACATAAAAAACTTATTTCTCAGGCCGAGGGAATTCACTGGCATAGACTCTTTGAAAGCATTCGGTTTCAGGATATCGAAGCCGGCTTGAATGATTACCCGTTTTTAAAGAATTTGAAGCATCCACCATTTCAGGATGTATTGAAAAATGGCAAAGTGGAATGGGGCTTTCAAGCCAAAGTGGGCTCACGGCTTTTCGAGGGACAGGTCGATCTATGGGGCTTTGATCCGGATAACCGCCTGTGGGTTATTGATTATAAAACAGGTTCGTCACTCTCATCCGAAAAAGCAAAAAAGCAGGTGCAGTTTTATCTTTGGATATTAAAACGAAAAGGCCTTAAGCCCAATCAGTTCTGTTGGGCTGTGATCTATCCATTTGAAGAGAAACTGATCCATGGTGAAATGTTGGATTCCGAATTTGAATCCTTAGAAGCTGAATTCGGCACGTCCAAGTGAACTGGTTAGAATAATTTTGTATTCTGTTCCATTCAAGGCAGCTTGTCCGATTGGGAAAGCCAGATCATATCCCGAACTAAAGCGATCAAAAAATGGGTAGAGTGTTTGCAGCTCTACGAGTTTTGAAAAATCCTTTTTAATTTTCGGTTCATACTTCTGATTGCCAATCACAAGATAAACTTTCCAAATGGTGTCGGGCTGATGAAAGTCATTGTAATGGACCTCTGGTGAGAAAAACCGCAAGAAGAAATGAGAATGAGTGAGGCGTTCATCATCAGCTTTTCGCATTTCAGTTTCCAGCTCTGCAGCACTCCACTCAAGAAGCTCCGCTTTCTTCTCCAGCATGCGATTTGTCACTTCTCGATTCATCGGAAGAACGGACGCTTCGAATGTTTGGTGAAAGCCAGAGTAATGCTTCTGAGATTTTGCAGCATTCACAATAAACTGCTCGTAGTCGGATTTTCGCAATGTCTGACAAGACGTTATAAGACAAGAAGCCATAAGCAGGGATGTGAACAGAGTGATTTTTTTCAAATCGAACATGTTTTGCGCCTCATCGGAAGGAATTAATATACTCTTTTAAATCGGAAATGACCTGTTCGCGATCCAAGTCATTATAAATCTCATGAAAGCTATCGTGATAAATTTCAATTCGATTTTTTGGATGATTCATTTTCTCAAAAACCGCTTTGGCAGCGGATGTGCTTGTCAGTTGATCTTCACCAGAGAGCTGGAAAAAAATCGGAACTTGAATCTGATGCGCTTCATTTGAAAGTCGCTCAAAACCTTCCAGAAATCCAAAAAACACAGCTGATGAAATACGACTATGTCTTAAAGTGTCTTTCTCATAGCTTTTAAGCATTTCCACATCTCGCGAGAGAACATTATAGCTCACTTCATTGTACATTGTGAGTTGCGGAAAAACCTGTAGCGCGAGCTGAGCAAGGAGTTTCTTATAAGATGGGACTTGAACTGAAAATCCAAGTGCCGGGCTACTAAATACGGCCGCTGTGATGGGTCCAAGCTCCTCGTCAAGGAGAGCTTCGAGAGTGATCAACCCGCCCATGGAATGGGAAAATAAAATAAACGGCTCGTTGAAACTTTCAACTCTTCTTAAGTGATCAATAACGGCTTTTAAATCTTTAACATAGGTGCGAAACTCATCCACGTAGCCGCGTCGTCCTTCGGAACGTCCGTGACCAATAAGGTCCCACGCATATACCAGCCAACCATCACTGGCCAGTGTTTCAGCCAGGCGCTGATAGCATTCACTGTGTTCCGCTTGTCCATGGGTGATTAGAAAACGACCGCGAACTTCATCGGGAGTCCATGTTTGCAGGTAAAGCTCATGTCCTTGTGAGCTTTTAATATGAGTTTCAAGCCTTCGTATAGCCATTGGTCCATTCTAAATCCGATTTAAGAAGAAGCACAAGTTGAGATCTTAAAGAGAGTTGGATATTCTGATGGAACATGATGAAAAGATGGGCCTTAAGAACTTCCTTTCTATTTTTCCTCTCTCTTGTTGCGGTGCCCTCTAACGGTTTTGCACAAGACCTCGGAACTCTTTCTCCGCAGTGGGAGTTGGGAGCCTTGGTTGGTCGATTGCTTCCGGATCAGGTGGACGGGGTGCAGGAAATTATGAGTCTAGGCGGGGCTCATTTGGGATACCGATTGGCACCTCTGTTTTATGTGCAATCTCATGTTCATGCGGGTCGAGCCTTAGGTCAGGACTGGAAGAGTTTGGGTGTGAGTCTAAGAATGGATCAAACACTTGAGGATTTTTTAGTGAGCGCTTTTGCTGGAGCGCAGACCACGAATAGTTCAGGGCCGGGCTCATCTGAAAAAAATGAAACTGGCGCTTTTGTTGGCGGTGCTTTGATGTTTGGAACGGGCGGACCCACTTGGCTTAAAGCAGATATGAATTTCGGCTTTGGGCCGGGCACCACATTATTTATCTCGTTGGCACTTCTGCTTCGCTTCGGTTAACAGCTAAAAAGAAAGATCATTAAATCACAGAGTCACGCGGAGTTTTCGAGGTTTCAGGATAATCGAGACTGTAGTGAATTCCTCTCGATTCTTTCCGCATCAATGCGCAGCGCACGCTGAGCTCCGCCACAAGACAGATGTTTCGCAGTTCCTCAATATCCGAATGAGTAGGAAAGCTCGAATAATATTCTTTGATTTCTTCACTTAATAATTTCAAACGGTTTTGTGCACGTTGAAGACGCCTTGTCGTTCGAACAATGCCAACATAGTTCCACATCAGGCGACGGATCTCTTCCCAGGTGTGTGTGACCACAATCAACTCATCGGAATCTTCCTTATCGCTTTGCGCCCAGGGATGTGCTGCGTTTGAGACATCCACATCCGGAAAGTCATTTTCAAAAAAACTCTTTGTCGACTCAAAAGCCATCACCAAACATTCTAAAAGTGAGTTGGAAGCCAGTCGATTTGCGCCGTGAAGACCAGTGCAAGCGGTCTCGCCAATGGCATAAAGTCCACGAATATCTGTTTCGCCTTTCAAATTGGTTAACACCCCACCACACATATAATGAGCCGCCGGCACAACCGGAATTGGATCCTTTTCGATAAATATTCCAAGTTCCGCGCAGCGACCATAAATCTGTGGAAAACGCTTTGTAAGCTCTTCTTTGCTTTTAAAAGTTGCATCTAAATAAACGCAGCTGAGTCCACGTTTTTTCATTTCCGCATCAATGGATCTGGCGACAATATCGCGGGGCGCGAGGCTTCCGAGGTGGTGATAATTTTCCATGAAAGAATGACCATTTTCATCGACCAAGACCGCGCCTTCGCCTCGTAACGCTTCCGACACTAAAAAATTTCTGGCACTTGGGTGATAAAGACATGTGGGATGAAACTGTGTGAATTCCAGATTCGCCACTCGTGCGCCAGCGCGCGAAGCCATTGCCACGCCGTCGCCCGTCGCACCACTCCAGTTCGAAGTGTAAAGGTAAACCTTGCCGGCTCCGCCACAGGCTAAAAAAGTGGCGCGAGCCGAAATCACTATGACTTCTCTTGTTGTTTTATTCAGAATGTAGGCGCCAAGGCAGCGTCTTTGTGAGTGGTCAAAAGGCTCAATGCTATGATTGGTTATAAGCTCCAGCGCAAAATGATTCTCTAACACTTGAATGTTTTTATGACTGCGTACGAGCTTCGCAAGTCGATCATGAATCACTCGACCTGTGTGGTCTGCGATATGAACGATTCGTCTTTGGCTGTGGCCGCCTTCACGCGTGAGTGCGACTTTGGAATCTTGATCCAGATCAAATTCCACTCCCCATTTCATCAATTGACGAATGCACTCCGGCCCATAGGAAACGACCTTTTCAACAACGTCCTTTTTGCAGAGTCCACTTCCTGCCTCGAGAGTGTCTTTGACATGTTCATGAAAACTGTCGTCTCCAGATAAAACAGCAGCTATTCCACCCTGTGCCATGGATGAGTTGGTTTCACTCAGAGTGGTTTTGGTCGTTAAAAGGACCTTCTGGCCGGACTCCGCAAGGTTCAGCGCAAGGCTCAATCCCGCAAGTCCAGAGCCAATAATCAACGCGTCCGTTTTCATATTGCAGGTTATAAGTCGAGGTCTAAGAAAAAGCCAGGTCTTTAGCCTTGCCTAGTGCAACTAAAACTCTCTAAAATTAAGTGAGGGAGGCCGTTTGAAGAAATTTAATGTTTTAACTCAGATGCTTCGTGAGAAATGGGTGCTTCTTTCATTTCTACTATTCACATGGTTGATCGGCAGTTGGATTCTCAACTCCGCATGGACCTCTGATGAGAAGGCTCAACTCAGCAAGAACTTAAAGCTCACGAACTCCCTTGTTGTGAATCAACTCCAATTCTTACAATTGGAGCTGGGACATTTTCTTTCGGAAGAGTTGAGCATTGATACACGAACTTCTGCGAAAGTGAGTTCGTTTCAGAGTCAGCCCAAAAAATTTGCCGGGCTCGGTATTGTTAAAGATCTAGGAGGCAAACTCTTTCTTGAGAAGTTCTTTCGAGGAACGGATGCTGGATTAACAGAAGAGTTTATTCAAAAGCAGTTGGACTGGCTCAATCCAATGGGTGGTGAGTTGGGGCAGCAGGGTTATTTCTGGGTGGATCGCGGCTCCAATCAGATCGATTATCTTTTTAGTTTTCTTCCCTATGAACTGGATGGAAAAAGCAAGGCATGGGGTCTGGGAGTCAGTCAGATTCCAACGCCGTGGTTGGAGCTTTCTGGTTCGCAAAACGCATTCCTTATTGAAAAGCAAACCCGTCGCATTCTCTCGGCCTTCGGTGGCGAGAACCAGGGCGGTGTGAGTGAGGTGAATATTCCACTTCGGAGTGCATCGGATGAGATGACCTTTTCACTCCATTCAGAAGAGTCTCAAGCTTGGCAATCTGTTCCTGGGACAAACTTGATTATACTCTTGAAAGAACCTGCTCGTTCATTCTGGCAACCATGGACTCTCTTTTTGGTTTTAAGTTTGACCTTTATGGTTGGCCTATTGTTTTTATCGAGCTCACGCGACGAAGCCAAAGAGCTTGTTTCCGATCTTCAAGAGGTTCAACCAGAGACGACGACGACGACGAAGAAGAAGACGCTTCCTCCCTCTGCTCCCGCTCCCGCTCCCGTATCCGAGCCCAAAGCTCCTGTGCAGCCAGTGGAAACCCCGCAGCCTATGGCTCTTTCAGACATTGACACAAAAGTGGAAGATCGATTGCTTGAAACCATTCTCAATAAAGGTACGGATGAAGAAGAAGAGGGTTTTGGTTATAAAGTTGCAGAGGGCGTAAGCGATGCGATTCAGTCGCTGGCACAAGAGATACAAAGCGCCTCTGTTCGGGTGAACTTATTGGTTCCCGAGAATGTGCGCTCAAACTGGCCACAGACTCAGTTGAAAACTGTATTAGAGGAAATCATTAGGAATTCACTGGAAGCGATGGAGAATTCAGAAACCCGCACACTGACTTTTACAACCACAGAGCAGGGCGAGTTTATCGACCTTTTGGTTGAAGACACTGGATCTGGAATGACGGATGAAGTTCTTCAGCGTGCTTTGGAAGCGTTCTTTTCCACAAAGCCATCTCTGAACAAAAGACGTGGGCTTGGTCTGAACGTGGCAAAGCGACTTCTTGAGATCTCTGGTGGTGCACTGAGCGTGGATTCGACGCCTGGAATTGGAACAAAAGTGACATTGCGATTTCTGAGAGAGTACGAAGATGAGCTCGATGACGGGCTCAATTTTGAGTTAAATGGGTGAGACAAGTGTCACTAAGTTTCAAAGATTTTTATCGTGCATTTTCGCAGAAGGATTCTTACCAGGCCTTCTTTGCAAAACTGAATCTCAAGGACGATGGTGATATCGTTTGTTACTTAAGTTATCTTCCCGCTCGTCACGTTTTAATTGCTCGTGGCGGGAAGGGTCTGGCTTCTTTTGAAAACCTGGGGATTCAACTTTCCCATGACAAATCTTTCGACTTGGAAAAATTAAGAGAACCCAATGGGTTTGGTCTTCTGCAGGAGTTCACTGAAGGAGCACTGGAGCGATCGAATTACATTGCGAAAGCAATTGAAGTTCATGGTGAACCAGTGGGTGTTTTGGTTTTGGCATCCAATCGCAGTTTGAATCCAAAAGAATTTCCCGAAGACTGGAAGCATGCGCTTGAACTATTAGCGATGTACCAAATCGATCGCAGACGTATTGAGAAGTTCGATCAATTCTGCCCAGACACAGAAGTCTTAACGGTTTCAGGTCTTTATAACCAGATTCAAAAAGAAGTAGCCAGGTCTCGGCGGACGGAGCTGCCTTTAAGCTTAATTGCCTTAAGAATTGATGATTATGCGAAATTAAAAAAGGACATGAATGGAATTCAACGCAAAAATTGGGGTCATGCTCTTTCAAAACTCTTGAGAAAAAATTCGCGGCTCAATGACTTCGTTGCCCGGCTGAACGAGGGTTACTTTGTTATTCTTCTTCCGCACACAAAGTGGGAAGGAGCACAATTAAAAGCAGAACGATTTATCAGTTTGATATCAAACTCAACTCTTCGGGTGGGTGGTCGTAATTTGGCCTTTACAGTTTCAGCGGTTGTAAATGAATATCCACGTCTTAGTGAGGATGGCGAAGAGCTTCTGCAGAGGAGTGTTGAGCTCTTGGAAGAGATGAGCGAATCAGCTGCGCTCAAGCTGGTGGGAAGCAAGCCCCATCCTGATCGTGATTTCGAAGTGGAGAGTTGATGTTAGGAAGTTATCGTGGGACCCGTCTTGAAGTTAGAACTAATATAATTAAGGAAAATGCAAAGGTTTTAAAAGCTCTCGCAGGAGATGGATTCTTTTGCACAATGATCAAAGCCAATGCCTATGGGCATGGAGTGGACACTGTCGCAAAAGCTCTCAATGAAATCGGTGTTAAGAATTTTGGAGTCGCAACCTGGGATGAGGCGATCGAAATTAGGCTCTTAGGTTTTAAGAACTCCATTTTGGTTTTTTCAAGAATTCATAATCGTGAAGAGGGCGAAATCATTTTTAAAGAAAACCTCATTCCGGTTTTAAGCCGTATGGAAGATCTTGAAATCCTCGAGGCACTTGCAGAAAATAAGAACACGCAGCTTTCAGTCCATGTGAAATTCGACACAGGAATTCATCGCATGGGCTTTCCCATTGAAGAGCGCGAGAAGGTGTTTCAGTTCTTTTCCTCAACGCGGAATTTGAAATTGGTAGGTCTCTTAAGCCATTTGAGTCATGGATCCGATTTGCGCTTCAATCAGGCGCCCACTCACAATCAACTGGCAAAATTTATGGATTTGATTTCATTTTTCAAGAGCTTTTCGCCTCAGGTCCATTTGTTAAATACAATGGCTCTTTTAGAGGGCACAAATGCGGGACTGGATGTCACCAAGTTGGGTGCGCGTCCAGGAATCGGGCTATATGGAGCTGTGCCAGACTCTCGTTTGAGCCAGATCCCGGCTTTGAGAGTTGTAACAAAGATTGATCACCTGCAGAAAATCAAACGAGGTGAAGGGGTTTCTTACGGCTGGAACTGGACAGCTGATAAAGACTCTGTGGTGGGAGTGGTTCCAATAGGTTATGGGGATGGTTATTTAAGGTCAGCAGGCAATAAAGGCTTTGTATTAGTGCATGAAAAAAGAGTCCCTATTGTGGGATCTGTTTGTATGGACTATATCTTAATCGATCTGACAGAACTCTCTTCGCAATCGTCCATTCAGCTCAATGATGAAGTGGTGGTGCTTGGCGAACAAGGAAAGGGATTGATTACACCAATGGATCTGGCTGAGTGGTTCGGGACGATTCCCTACGAAGTACTGACAAGTCTTGGCGTTCGTAAAAACCGCATGGGAGTGGTTTGATGATTTCCTATTGGAAAAGGAATCGTCTTAAGATCAACGAGAGCATTGACCGCATCTTTCGCGGAGCCGGAAAGGCTATCGTTCAGTTTTTTGAGGACTGTGGCCAAAGCGCTTTGTTTTTTTTAGAGTCTGCAAAATTGGTTTTCGCTAAACCCTACCGACTGGATGAGATCATCCGACATATGGAGTTTATCGGAAATAAGTCGCTCGTCATCATCATGCTAACGGGATTATTCACGGGACTTGCACTTTCGTTTCAAATTTACTTGGGATTCAAACTTGTGAATGCCACAAATCTCGTTGGCCCAACAGTCGCTTTGGGAATCACCAGAGAGCTTGGACCCGTTCTGACGGGACTCATTGTTGCCGCTCGTGCGGGTGGAGCAATGGCCGCTCGCCTTGGAACGATGAGAGTTTCTGAACAAATTGATGCAATAGAGGTGATGGGCATTCACCCGAAACAATACTTGATCGCACCTCGAATTGTGGCCGCAGTCATAACTATGCCTCTTTTATGTGCGGTTTTTGATTTCATCGCGATGATGGGAGCGAAATTCATCTGCATTGATTTTCTAGGTCTCGATGAGGCGGTTTTTTGGGATAAAATTGAACTTTGGCTCGATCCAGGTGATATCAATCAAGGTTTGATTAAGGCTGCGATCTTTGGAATTGCGTTTACTGCGATCTGTACAAATAAAGGATTTCATGCCAAAGGCGGAGCCAAAGGAGTTGGAGAAGCGACCAATCAGGGCGTGGTCAATAGCATGGTGATGATCATTGTTTTGAACTTCTTTCTTACAAACCTCATTCGTTTCTTTTACGCCGTGATGGGATGGGCTTAAGTGATGTCTGAAGAAACAGCTGTAAAGATTGTCGACTTAAAAAAATCTTTTGATGGAGAAAAGAGTTTTGTTCTCAAAGGAATTGATCTTGAAATTCCTAAGGGGAAGATCACCGTTATCATTGGATTCAGTGGCACCGGAAAGAGCGTACTTTTAAAGCATATTCTTGGACTTATGCGTCCAACCTCCGGACAGATTGAAGTTCTCGGAAAAGATTTATGGTCCATGTCTCAGCAAGATTTGATGTCGATGAGAAGGCGTCTGGGTGTGCTCTTTCAATACGCAGCTCTCTTTGATGATATGTCCGCTCTAGAAAACGTTTGTTTTCCGCTGAATGAACATCGACGCGATTTGTCTGCCGCGGAAATAGTTGAAATTGCCAGTAAAAAATTAGAATCATCGGGTTTGGCCGCAGAACATTTTCATAAACTCCCATCTGAGCTGAGTGGGGGAATGAGAAAAAGGGTGGGGTTGGCTCGAGCCCTCGCGCTTGATCCGGATATCATTCTTTATGATGAGCCAACTACAGGCCTTGATCCAGTTTTGACGGAGATGGTGGATGATTTGATTCAGTCCACCCATAAGAAGCACCCTGGTTCAACGTCCGTGATTGTCACTCATGATTTGTTTGCTGCCTTCCGTATTGGTGAACATATGGTTATGCTGGATAAGGGGAAAGTTCTATTATCCGGAACACCTGAGGATTTTGAAAACTCAGAATTGGAACTGGTGCAGAAGTTTATTGCGAAGGGATTTAAGAAAGAATGATGTTCTTGCAGACGCCTGAGTTTAAGGTTGGGGTTCTTGTGATTGCGGTTGCAAGCCTGATCGGGGTTATGTCTATGCGAGTGGCTGAAGGCCCAGGTCTTCTTGGCGGATCTCAACCCTATAATTTTGTGGTGGATGATGCCGGCGGACTTGTGAAGCAGGGTGCGGTTCGCATGGCAGGAATCAAAGTGGGAATGATTGATGATATCGTTCTTGAAGAGGATCGCGCGAAAGTCCTGATTAAACTGGATCCTGATGTTCAAGTGGATGAAAACACACGAGTGATCTTAAAGAGCGATGGGATTTTAGGTGATCGCCATGTGGAAATCATTCCATCGCGCGAGCGAGGCCGACCACTTCCCGAAGGGTCAAGAATTCAAACGGGTGAAATGGGTGGCGGATTGGATTCCGTCGTTGCAGATGTCAGCAAAGTCGCTCAGTCTTTGAATGATTTGATGAGAGTCTTGAATAAGGCCATCAATGAGGGAGATGAATCCACGCGAATTGGTCGTATTGCAAAAAATATTGAAGATCTGACAGCGGACTTGGCGGATGTGACGGCCGATAATAAAGAAAAACTCAACGACATTCTGGATCGTATTCAGACTATTGCAAGGAACATCGATGAAAACATCGATGCGGAAACTCTGGCTGGTGTGCGAAGGTCCATTCAGAACATTGAAGACGTCACCGAAAAAATCAACAAAGGTGAAGGAACTCTTGGACGTTTAATCAATGACGAGGAAACTGTAGAAGAACTCAATACAGCCATTGTGAATGTGAACCGCTTTTTAGGCGGAATCAATCAGATGGAAACAAGTATTGATTTCCATACGGAATATCTCTCAGCTGTGGATCTTTCAAAAACCTTTGTGGGTGTGACCATTCGTCCAGGGCTTGATCGCTTTTATGAAATTGCGGTGATAGATGATCCACGTGGGCGTCAAGAGACGACTTTGATTGAAAGCACAACAGGGGGAAGTCCCAATCCTTCTCATGAGCAGGTTGTGACTTTTAAAAATAAAATGCGATTTACGATTTTATTCGGAAAGAACTTTTATAATTTCGCGCTCAAGGGTGGACTTATTGAAAGCTCAGGAGGCTTGGGCGCGGATTACTATCTCTTGGATCGAACGCTTCGATTCTCAGCTGAAATTTTCGATCTGCAAGATGCTTATGTGCGCTCGTTTGTCCGCTATGATCTCTTTAAAGGTCTTTACCTCATCGCAGGTGGTGACAATATTCTTGGCGCACGCGATCAAGATGCCTCTGCCTTCTTTGGCGCCGGCCTTTTCATAACCAACGACGATCTCAAAGCGTTCGCCGGCCGCATGTCCTTCTAAGGTTCCAGGTTCCATTTTTTGTCTACACCGAGTCATTTGAGGGCTTGCCTTTCGTCATGCCGCCGGAGTTCGGACATTTCACTTCTGAAGCTCACTTTAAATTGAATGGAGATTGATTCATGCTTTGCAGAACGCAATCAGACAATGGCAAGAGCGCATACAATTCTTCAATCTCAATATCCCTATCATGTTGGTGCCCGCTGCATTAATCAAGAGTGGTTTTCGCTTCCGATGGATTTCGTCTGGGAGGTGATGTGTGAACATCTCCATTTTATTCACCATGCTTTTGGCGTGCATATACTTGCATTCGTATTGATGGATAACCACTTTCATCTTTTGATTTACACTCCCAGAGCGAATCTGAGTGAGGCGATGGCCTGGTTCATGCGGGAAACCAGTCGGACGCTTACGCGTGCTGGAAACAGAATCAACCAAACATATGGTGGGCGTTACTATCGATGCGTCATTTCAACTCACCACTATTACTTAAACGCCTATAAATACCTTTACCACAACCCAGTTCATGCCGGAATTTGTTCAAATGTTCTAGATTATCCATACAGCACCCTGCCCGGACTTTTAGGTCATCAGAAGCTGGTCATTCCTGTACGGCACGATGACACACTCTTCAATGACCTAGATGGAACTATAAGATGGATCAATAAAAGACCTACTCAAGAGAACTGGGAGACTGTTGGTCGAGCACTTCATAGAAAGGAGTTTAAGCTTCCACGACAGAATGGAAGGCTACATTCACTTGAAATTGACTCACTATAGACAAAAAATGGAACCTGGAACCTTATGAAGCGTTGAAGATTGGTGCGGATGAATATAAGACAATAGCCATTATGTTTAAACGCGCATTGATTAGTGTTTCCGATAAGACAGATCTTGAAAAATTGGGCCGATTTCTTTCCGAGCAAGGGACCGAGATTGTTTCAACAGGCGGCTCAGCCAAATTCTTAAGCTCCCTGGGAATCAAAGTTCTCGAGGTGAGTGAGCTCACAGGATTTCCAGAAGTGATGGACGGACGGGTGAAGACTCTTCACCCAAAAATTCACATGGGTCTTCTTGCAAGAAAAGACAATCAGGCGGATCTTCAAACACTCTCTGAGCAGGATGGAGTTCTCTTTGATCTTGTTGTCGTAAATCTTTATCCGTTTGAAGAGACCTTGAAGAAATCCGTTTCGTTGTCCGAGCAAGTTGAGCAGATCGACATTGGCGGTCCGACTCTTCTTCGAGCGGCGTCGAAATCCTTTGAACGAATCACTGTTCTCTCTCATCCAAGACAGTATGAAATGATTTTTAAGGATAAGCTGACGTTGGAAGATCGAAGACGTTTGGCTGGTGAAGCCTTCTCTCATGTTTCAAGTTATGACTCTTTGGTGGCAAGATTTTTAGCGGATGACTTTGGCTCAGAAACTTCATTTGGTGGTCGACTTGTTCGTGAACTTCGATACGGTGAGAATCCCCATCAAAAAGCCTGGTGGTACTCTAGAGTTGGAAGCGAGTCGGGATGGCATGAAGCGAAAGTTCTTCAGGGAAAAGAGCTTTCCTATAATAATCTTTTAGATCTTGATGCAGCCCAAGCGTGTTTGAACTCGCTGAATAAAACCGCTTGCGTGGTCGTGAAGCATAACAATCCGTGTGGTGTCGCAATTGGAGAGAATCTTTTTCAAGCCGTGGATCATGCGATCAATGCGGATCCATTGAGTTGTTTTGGCGGGATCGTGGCCGTGAATCGTAAGATTGATCTTGAAGTTGCAAAGCGACTCTCTGAACTATTTCTTGAGTGCATTGTGGCTCCAGAGATTTCTGAAGAGGCGCTTGAGATTTTTCGAAAAAAGAAAAATCAGCGCATGCTTATAACAGAGGGAAAGACCTCGACTCAGGAGAAGTTTATTTCCATTCAAGGTGGATTCCTTGTGCAGACACAGGATCAGTGTGAGGCGTGGAGTTCCGATTGGACGGTTCATGGCGAGGCACCATCGCAAAAAATTCAGAGCGACCTGAGTTTGGCATGGAAGGTTTGCGCGAGTCTTAAGAGCAATGCCATAGCGCTAGTGAGCGATGGGCAAACGCGTGGTCTTGGAATGGGTCAGGTGAGTCGCGTGGATGCCGTCGAGCAGGCTATTCATCGTCTTCGAAAATTTCATCCTGATGCTTCGAATGTGGTCGCTGCCAGTGATGCTTTCTTTCCGTTCCCAGACTCCATCGAAATCCTCGCAGAGGCTGGAATCAAATGGGTCATTCAGCCCGGAGGATCTGTTAAAGACAGTGAAGTGATTGCACGAGCGAAGGAGCTTGGAGTTCAGATGGTTATGACAGGGCGCCGTCACTTCAGACATTAGTCGAGGCTCTGTCTCAGCCGAGGCGCATACGTGACATGGTTATTTTTCTGAGTCAGCATAGAAATATATGGCGCGAGACAATAAATGGATGGTTCGCAGTAGCGGACGAATAGTGGGCCCTTTCAGCACAGAACAGATTCCTGAACTTCTGAAATCCCGTGAACTTCAGCTTCGAGATGAAATTTCAGCGCCGTTTTCGCGTTGGTTCATGGTTGAGCGCCATCCTGACTTTATAGAAGTTGCAGAGCATTTTAAGCGCGAAATCTTATCTGAAAAAACAGAGTTCTCATTCACACCAACGGCATCTGGCATCACTCAAACCACAACCGACCTTGGTGATAGTGAACTCACCGAGGAAATCACAAACGATCTATCCGGATTTACAAACACAAAAGAGATTGTCGTTGAGAACGTTCAGGATGTTGCTGGATCACAAGTGCGTAACCTTGAAACTGCTCAGTACCAGCTCAAAGGTTTGGAATCCAGTCCCTATGTCAAAGGCAAATCCAGAAAAGTTTCTTATCTTATTCAAGGGCTGGCATTGGTTTGTGCACTAGGAATTGCCGGGTTTTTATTTTTACGTTTTCAAAATCAAAGACCGATGGTCGAGAAGCTCTCTATTGAACAAGTGAAAACCATGGTTTTGAACTTGATCGATCGCGGTGAGTACAAGGAAGCATTGAGTTTGATGCAGAGTAAACAAAATGACCCGGGATTCGTTTCAAGTCTTGGAATTTATTTCTCTGTACTTTCTCTTCAGCAAGAGGAGCAAAGCCTAAGTGCAAGAAGAATCCTCGATCAACTTCTTCAGCATCAACCCGAATTTCGAGTGCAGATCCTAACGGCTCTAGGCCTCAGTCATTTGATTGATCAGGATTATGCTCGTGCGAAAGAGCGTTTCAGTTTGGCATTGAGTTCGGATGGTCAGTTCTTACCAGCACGAGTGGATTTACTTATCACACGATTTCTTAGCAAAGATGGCAGAGATTTTGCGAATTATCTGACGGAGCCTTGGGTGAAGAAAGAGCCTGAAGGACTTTTGACTCTCGTGTTGAATGAGATTCGCCTGAATCACTCCTCCATTTATAATCAGCTGGTCAAAACGCTTGAAGTCTATATGTCTGAGAATCATAAGTATCGAAGCGAAGCGAATTTTTTAGCTCAGTATTTAAAGTGGAGAATGTCGCCTGACCATGTCGACTTTGCAAAGTGGGAAGATATGGTCGATGCGGACCCGGATTTGACCTCCTTACATAGGCAGAATGTTTTTATTTATCGCAAGCATCTCGCCTGGAATCACCTCTTGCCACTGTGTCAGAAAATGACCAGCGATTTTCAGGAGCGCATCGAAGGTCAATTGGTTCGCGTGTTTTGTTACTATCAGGCTAAACGCTTTCAGGATGCCAGATCCCAAGCTGAGCGTCTTGTTGATCGAAACCCAAAACATAGCTTGAGTCAGGCTTGGTATGCACTGGCTCTCAAAGAGAGTGGTTCACCTGATCAAGCCAGCGTTGCATTGGGCCGTGCGATTGAAGCGGACCGAAAGCAGATCTATCGCTTGCCGTTGATTTTGCAAGGGCGCTTCTGTGAAAACTCTAAAAACTGGAATTGCGCTGAAGAATCATGGAAGCGCCTGATTGAAGCGGACTACAACAATCTTGCAGCCCTGGCTGGATTGGCGAAGATCAGTCATCTGCATAAATCTGAATCTCAAGCTGAACAGCTCTTGAGCCGTGGGCTTGCCATTTCTGCGGATTACAAACCATTTTTGAACCTGAAAGAAGAGTGGAGAAGTTCAAATTGAGATTGAGCCGTGGCGGGTTGATCCGACTTTGCATCCTCACTGTTTTTTTTCTTTCCTGGCAAGCCTCATCTGAGGACAGTGGCAAAATTCAGTTTCGTGAACTCCGCGCGCAGAAGCCGGCTAAAGCAAGTCTTATTCCTTCAGAGCTGGTTGCCAAGGTGAAGGCCGATATCGACACAGAGATCAGCGAGAAGGAATTTTTACTCTCTTCTGTCTATATTTTCGATGAGCATGGATTGATTGATCGACCCAGCAAAATCACGACACTCATTGGTGGTGGAACTGTTGATCTTGAGCCTATTCTTCCGGTGGGAAAGGGTAAATTTACAATTCGTATTGAGGTTTTGGAATCCAGGGATGAGCCTATTGTGCCAGACAAAGTTTATTTTGTTCCAGCTTTGTCAAAAACCGAAGAAGGGCAGGAGGTTCACTGCGGCCGCTTCTTTGATGTGACTCAGTTCTTTCATTCGACATTGAGTAAGGATCCAGGGTTTGAAACCTATATCAGTGAAGGCATTTACGCTTCGGCACTTCTCGGCTCGTTTGTCTTTGTAAAAGTGGATAAGGAAAGCAAAAAAGCCTACCTCGCCAATTTGAACTTTGTGGATGATCGTTACTTTAGTGATCGTTGTATGAAGGACTGAAATTTTGCTTTGGTTGCTTTCTTGCTTTGCCGCAGGTGGCAGTGATGATTCATCACTCGATGATTCTTTCGTTATCTATGATCGCTGGATTTGGATACTGCACTCTCGTTATGGTGTTCTTGGCGGTAGAAGCAATCTTGACCGATGTGTCCGTCGAACTCCTGTTCTGGACCATTCGGAGTCCCTCTTTAGGCGCAATTGCTCTCGACATTTTAGTTTTTGGATCACTGATATATTTCTTTTCGAATAAACGGGCTCGTAAAGGTCTTTCTAAACTGTATTCACAGATTTCTAAAAGCTTATAGAAACTAAGCAGGCTATCTTGAGAAGGTGAAAGCTCCACTGCCACCGGCGGCGGCAATGACAGCAAGACTGAGCGAAAGTGGCTCTCAGAGTAAACACAGAGCAAAGTATAGTTCTCCGTCGTGCTATGGTTGGGTGCATGTCGCTTTCGATCTATCAGAAATGAAAGAATTTAAAAGAGTGGTCTTCATGAGGATCAGAAGGAACAGAAGCAATTGCGAGCTCCAAATCTTCATGCTTCTTTGTGGCAGTTCTTTATTTATTGAAAGGTGAATTATTGGTGGACATTGGTTCTTCCTGATGGTTCATCGTTCACTCGTTAGGTGCTTGGGATATCAAAGTTTAAACTTAATGGGTCTTTTCTTCTAATCATGGGTGAGTTTATTTTCCGATGGTTTGTTGATATTGAGAAAGTGAAAATTATTATTTCCTTGATTTAAGTTCTTCTGTATCGTTCGTTATTCGTTATTCGTTATTCGTTATTCGTTATTCGTTATTCGTTATTCGTT
>CAZWVK010000010.1:32762-33135 GCA_964636785.1 uncultured Pseudobdellovibrionaceae bacterium
GTTATTCGTTATTCGTTATTCGTTATTCGTTATTCGTTATTCGTTATTCGTTATTCGTTATTGCCCTCATGATCTTTCATTCCAAATTTGTAGATTAAACTCATTGTTTTTTTCTTTGTGTCATAGATCAATTTTGTTTGACAGGCATTTTGCTCCGTTTCGCTCAATGCATTTTTAGTTTTTGGAAGGTCGCTAAACCACGATTTAATCGGCCTCTTTGAACCTCTAAGCATAGCAGCTTTAGATAACGAGGCTGGATTGGTCTTCATGTAGAAATGCGCCTTAGATCCAAAAATAGGACGCAGAAATCGAATTCAAAAACCCATGATAAAAGCTTTTTAAGAGTTCTTACTTCCACCGGTGGCAGAGGAAT
>CAZWVK010000010.1:33235-39370 GCA_964636785.1 uncultured Pseudobdellovibrionaceae bacterium
TAGGAATTAGGAATTAGGAATTAGGAATTAGGAATTAGGAATTAGGAATTAGGAATTAGGAAAAAATAAAGGAATCATCCATATGCTAAACCATCTCTCAAATACCGAACTCACCAACAGCCTTAAGACCCTAGTTCAAAAGGAAAGAGAAGTTTTAAATCAAGTTCTTGAACACCTCGAAGAAATGGAAAGAAGAAGACTTTATTTAAAACTTGGATTTTCATCTCTTTTTGAGTACTGCACAAAAGAGCTTGGATATTCAGAAGGAGCGGCTCAAAGAAGAATCTCATCCATGAGGCTGATTAAAGAAGTCCCTGAGGTGAAAGAAAAATTGGAAACTGGCGCACTTAACCTCACCACATTGAGTATGGCTCAAAGCTTCTTTAGGCGTGAGGAAAAAGAGCAAAAAACCAAATACACTTCATATGAAAAGCATGAGCTTTTAAAAACTCTCGAGACCAAATCAAAGCGTGAGGTAGAGAAAGAGTTGGTTAAAGTAAGTCCTCTCTCAGCACTTCCTAAAGAAAAAGAAAGACTAATTACACCAGACACATTTGAAATCAAATTTACGCTCACACAAAGGCAAATGGAAAAACTAAAGCGGCTTAAACAATTGAAACCAAATCTTTTATCCAACCAAGAAGCACTGGATTGGCTACTTAATCGAGCACTAAAGCAGATTGATCCCATGAAATTCAGTAGGCCAAAAGAATTGAAGCAAAAGACTGACAACAAAGGTAAATACAAGAGCGGCGATAAGAATAAGGATGACGGCAATAATGAATACAAGATTTTAGATAGGAATGTGAATTCCACCAGAAAGATCGGCGTGATATTGACGAAAATCGATTCTGCATCAGAATTAAGGCGAGAAAGAGTTGATTCGAAATTTGAGATGGCGAGAGCTATTCAGTATGAACTGAATGAGGCAAAGGAAATTCAAAAGACTGACGACAACAAGGAACGCAAGCAAACTAAAGAAGTTAACAAGATAACAGGTAAGAAGAGGAGTTTAGGAGAGGACAAACGGATCACTGAATTGAGGAGTGAGGAGGTAAAGAATCGAGCTCGCCGGAAAGCATTCAACAAGCTTCACGAAACGCCGTCTAGAAAATACATTTCAAAATTCAAAAAAGCACTGATCTGGAAGAACGCGAACTCACGATGTGAATATATGAGTCCAATCACTAAGAAAAGATGCTCGTCGAAATCCAATCTTCAAATCGATCATATTCATCCACTTGGATTTGGCGGTACAGATGACCTCGAGAACTTAAGGCTGCTCTGTCAGCAACATAATATTTCTGAAGCGATTAGGAGTTACGGTCCGAAGAAAATGAATCGATATTTGAGAGTTAAGGAGTCCTCTTTGCATTTATTTGTTCTGTAGGTACTTGTAGATTTGGCAGATCGAACAGAATACTGCTGCGATCTGACGGTCTACGAATCAAATCTTAAAAGAGTATTAGAAATCGACTTTTAAAAGACATCCTGTCTGTTTGAGGGCTCTACCCTCAAGCTCCCGCTTCTCCCGATTCATCCAGAATCGGGAGAGTATTTATTTTTAAACTCAATACTCGGCGGACCTGGATGGGCCGACGAACACGGGGTCAAGGGGCGGGTGGCCCCTTGGTCATGGACGACTTTTTAATATTCACTACATGCTTTCGCGGAGAACTGGATAGGAGAATGAGAACGACAAAAGTCCCACCGCCGGCAGCGGCAGTAAGAAAACTAGCCCTTCATCACGAGCAGCATAAACTCCGCTTTTTCATAGGGAAGGGCCGATAGCACCTGAGCAGGAGTGCCTTTTAAAACCAACTCATCCTCAAATCCAAGCTGACATCCTAAAACAATAGAGCACTGATTCCAGCGTTCATTAAGATCATTCAATAGTTTTTTCAGACGGTAAGGCGTATCCATTAGAACAATGGGAGACTTGAATCCTTTCTTCAGAGAATCAATCTGTCTTAATCGTTCTTCCGACTTTTGTGATAAAAAACCTTTGAAATAAAACTCATCCAACTCTTCTCCACAAACACTCAAAAAAGTCGTCAGACTGGATGGGCCAGGAACAGAGAGAACCTTCACGCCATGCTGCTGGCACAATCTCACAAGCTTTGCCCCAGGATCACAGAACGCCGGCGTCCCACAGTCAGAAACAAGTCCAACTTCCTTTTCACGACAGATTTCAAGAAGGGCCGAGAAGTCCCCATCACGACTGTGTTCACTCAACTCCTCATACTCCTTTGGACGAATATCGAATTCGCGAAGCAAACGAGATGTTTCTTTTCGGCTCTCACAGATTAGGACATCCAACTTCGGAATCAACTGCATGGCCCTTTGGCTTATTTCCTGAGAATCGCCAATAGGCATTCCAATCACGTAGAGGCTCATTTCTTCTCCCGAAGTCGCTTATAAGAATCTGGATTGATCATTGGAAGGTGTGTGGGGGATTCGCCCTTTGAGGAATGAGTGGAGTCCATAAAGATGATTTTTACTTCTGGAAGATGCTCATTCACAGAGTGGATGATGACAGGCTCATTCTCAAAGAAATAGACCTCTTTAAAATCTAATATGATTTCGCGAAGCTTATTGAGTTTAAAATCCTCATCCTGCTCATCTTCACCTTTCTTCATAATTAGATGTTCTGATTTTGTTAATGGAAAGGAGTACTGAGACAGTTGCTTCAGGGTCCCCTCTCTCATTAACGATTCACTTCTGCCGGTGAGGTAAAAGATCTCGCAGTTTAATTTTTTGAGTTCACTGACAAAGAGATTCGCATCTTCATAGAGGAGATCATGAGAAAGAAAATCATTGGAGAAGAAGTTTTTTCTCCAAAAAGTTTTGATTTCCTTGATGACCTCATCGGAGTAATTCATTCCCAGTCTCACAAGAGGATCTTTGATGCCCCAGTCGGTTTTCCTCACTTCAATGTTTTCAAGCTGTTTTGCGTAATTGGGAAAACGTGATTTGAAAGACTCCTCTTTTGCAAGGGCTTGAAGAATAGCTCGAGTTCTTGTGCTGACACAAAAAAGAGTCGAGTCGATGTCGAAGACGCATGCGATAGGAGGGCCTGATTTCTCAGTATGCGTACTGCGACTTGCATCATCCAGACGCCTTCGGATTTTTAATAAAAGTTCACTTAAATTCGCTTCATTTTGAATCACAGCAAAGTTCTACAAAGTGAAAAAAATCTTGTCACTGAAAGAATCCAAAAGTGATTAACTTTTTTAGACTTAAGCGGCTAAAAACCCACTCATTTCGCCTGATTAAACTTCCCTACAGAGTTTCAAGTTCGTGTTTTTTAGGGCCGATAGATGCTGGAGACGGGGGATCACCTAAATGAAACAATATATGCTGTCTAAAAATGGCTCAGAATTAGGTCCATTTCATTTGAATGAAGTGGTGGCAAAAATCACTTCGCGTGAAATTGAACTCTTTGATTATATCTACGATGATTCTGCACAAGACTGGATTCTTCTGACCGAACATCCGGAGATCACTCAAGCTTTAAAGGCCAAAAAGCCAAAGGCACCGCCAAAGGTCCAGCAGCGGGAGCAAACACAGACGCCAACGGCCACTAAAACGTCATCTCCCCACGATATCGAGTGGTTTGTAATGAAAGGTGAATCCCAGTTCGGTCCGTTTTCCTCTGGTGATCTTCTTCGCCTCATGCAGGAGAAGACGGTTTTTGAATTTGATTTTGTTTGGAATGCATCCATGAAGGACTGGCAAAGAATCGCTGAAATCCCAGATTTCACCAAAGAAAAGATTCAGTCTTTGGCCAAGAACCCAGAAATGAAAGAAAGCTTCTTTGAAAGGCAACATGAGCGTACGCCGCTCAAGTCGAAAATCATCGTTCATAACGGCAATGACTACTGGCTGGCGGAGGGAAAAGAGATTTCTGAAGGTGGTATGGGCCTCTATATCAAGGACGCGATGATTGTGCCCGGACAGGTCTTAAGCTTTCACGTGAAGGGAGATGGAAACAAACCACCGTTTAATATCAAAGGTGAGATTGTCAGCAAACAATACAAAGGCGATGCACGTCATCGAAATGAAAGAATCGAATACGGTGTGAAGTTCCTTAAAGATGAAACCCAAGCTGCTAAAAGAGTGGGATAGAAGATGAAAACTTTGAAAGCGCTTCTTATTTTTAGTTTTGTTTTAAGTGCACCTTCTGGTTTTGCGGATTCGTCTAAAAAGCCAAAAGTAGATCCTTTGTTGAAAGATCTGCAATTGGTTGAGGGTGATGAAAAAGGAAACGAGATCAAGGCATTAAAAGCTGAGCTTTTAGTCTCTTCCTCTGAAACAAAAGCCATCAATCAGGCTCAATCCCTGGTTAAAAAATACCGTGGCACAAGTATGGAGCCAGATCTTTTATTTCGCTTGGCCGAACTTTATATGAGAAAGGCCAAAACAGATCGATTCTTTGAGCTTCATCGTCAATCTGAAACGATTGTACGCCTTCTTCCACGTGAAGTTAAAACTCGCTCCTCTCGAAACACAGTGAGCGACGCTTTAAAAACTTATGATCGAATTGTAAGAGCATATCCCAACTACAATCAAATGGACCTTGTGATATTCAACTATGCCTTTGCTCATCAGTCGCTGGGCCAGGATACCGAAGCCGAGCAACTTTATTGGAGATTGATTTCTAAGTATTCAGGCTCAAATCTAGTTCCTGACGCTCATTTGGCTATTGGTGAAATTGCATTTGAAAAAGGGCGGTTTAAGCATGCTCTTACGCACTTCAATGCCATTCAGAAATATCCAAAATCAAGAGTTTATCCTTATGGTCTTTATAAAGCGGCATGGACTCACTACAACCTTCGTGATGCGAAAGCCGGACTTAAAAAGCTAGAAGAAGTCGTTCAATTCGGTGAGTATGTGGCAAAGAACAATATTGAATCCAGATTGGATCTTCGTAAAGAAGCTTTGATGGATATGACTTTGTTCTTTACTGAAGTTTATTCAGCAAAAGAGGCGTATGCGTATTTCTCAAAGCATGTTGGCGAATTGGATATATCTCCAGTTCTAATGAAAACAGCGGCGCTTTATGAAAGGTACTCTCGATTTCAGGATGTGAATACAGTTTTGGAAACTTTCATTAACAAACATCCTCGGAGCACATTGGTTCCAGACGCTTATGTGCGATTGGTTAGTTCATATGAGAATCTAAAAGATCGATCAAAAGTGATTGCACAACTCGAGAGTTTCTATGGTGTGTGTCAGCCGGGAAGTCATTGGAGCAAAGCCAACCAAGCTGATCAGGTGCAACCAGCTCCTGAGTGTGATAAAGTCCTTTACGATAAGTCGTTGGATCTCGCCCAGAAGTGGCTTCGAATTTACAATAAGAACCCACACGATCCATCTTATGCTGACTATTCTGAAAAAGCGTTTGAAATTTACTTGCGGTCAAGCGGCGGAACAAAGACCTATTCCGAAGCTAAGTTTTTATATGCGGAGCTTTTATTTAAACGTCAAAAATATAGAAAAGCCAGTGCTGAGTACGCCTCTGTGGGAGCGGCCGCTGGCGGAAAAATATCTCACGATGCTTCTTATGCGGCCCTATTAAGTTTGGAAAAAGCAGTTGGGGAAAAGTGGTCTGATGCGGATGAAAATAGTTTTCATAAATTGGCTCAAAATTACGTCAAAAATCACCCTAAGGGAGCTTATCGCTTAGATATTGAATTTAAGATGGGCTTTCTGGCTTATGAAAAAGGCCGTTATGAAGAAGCCGCACCCATCTTTTTAAATCTGGGTGATCGTTTTGCAAAAGATGAAAAAGGGCAAAAAGCTCAAGATCTCTATTTGGATATCTTGAATATCAAAAAAGATTACGCAGGAATCAAGGATTACACTTCAAGGTTGATCAAGCGAGGCGGAACTCCAGAGCGAGTAGCAAGGCTCAAGTCCCTTTTTGAAGAGTCTTACTTTATGCAAGTTCAGCTCACTGAAGAAAAAGGCAATGAGAAAGAGGCCTTGAAGGGTTATATCACTTTTGCCAAAGAAAATCCGAATTCCAAACTCGCAGAAAAGGCACTGTGGAACATAAGTCTTCTTTATTATAAATTGGGAGACGAGTGGAATGGTGCTGAATCGTCCCTTCAGTTTGCGGAGCGATATCCA
>CAZWVK010000011.1:0-21964 GCA_964636785.1 uncultured Pseudobdellovibrionaceae bacterium
ACTTTACGTAGTGCTTTCTGAAATCCAGAAGATTCTGGAAGAACGTAAGAAGGATTCACACCATAAATAATTAAGGTTTCAACCTGTTCCTGATCGATCCGTCGAAGAAGATCTGCGACTTGACCATAGGATCCCTTTACGGTCTTTAGGTTTCGACCCCCTTCAATGGTTTCACCCTCATTGCCAAGAATAGAGTTGATCAAGTTGGCTACAACTTGAATTGCAACAGCATCCTTTCCGTTGGCTGACATTCCACCAGCAAGAACCAAGGATTCTCCACGATGCTTAGCGATCTCTTGTGCAATCGAAGCGATGGTTCCTTCCGCAAGTCCAAGGCGCCCTTCCACATCGCTATATTTTTTCAGAACAGAAGTGATGTCTGTATTGCTCGTTGCTCCGCCAACACCCATGACTGAGTTCAACTGGTGCGCAAGCCCTAACAAGAAATCCAAAGTCTGATTGGGTTTGATTTTAAAACGCTCATCCGCATTCATTCCCGTCAAGCTCATCAACGACTCAACCACAACGAGCTTATTCATTTCGCTATCTGGCTTTCGCCCTTTTGAGAACTGTCTATTAAATGCGACTGGAGTCAGCCAAGTTCCAAGGAAATCGTTGTTCACTGCTAGGATGTACTTTGCTTTATCTACTCTATAGGTTGGAACCTGAGCCTCGCCGTAGGACAGTCGCTGCCCTTCGCGAAGTGAGTTGTAATCGACTTCATCAAAAGTGTAAGTTTGCGCACCTGTTGCAGAAGCAAACGAGTCAACCAACTCCTGAGTGGCTGGTGACGACAGAGTCGACGTCAGAATCGCAGCTTTTCCTTTTTTAAGCTGCTCAACCACCTGCTCATCTAATTTTTCCCAGGAGATATTCACAGATTCGTGATTGGTTTTTTCTTTGTTCTGCAGATTTCGAATTGGTCCCTTTAAACGATCTGGATCATATAATTTCAAGATATGAGCGTGAGCGCGCGCTGACATTCCGCCTTCGGTGGATGGATGCACGGTATTGCCTTCAATTTTAATCGGACGACCATCACGCGTTTGAACCAAGATACCGAAGCCTTCGCTCCCATCCGAAAATGAGGATGCATAAAACGCTGGAATCCCGTGAACCACTTCCTCGGGTTGTTTTGAGTACGGAATGATCTTCTGAGCAGGTCTACGAACACATCCAAAAGAAGTGAGCGCAAGACTAGCTCCCATAAGTTTCAAAAATTCACGTCTCGCCCAACCATCTTTCCCGTCTTCTGATGAAAGAGGGTTCGAGAGAAACTCTGTTTCAGCAAGTTTTAAAAACTCAGGGTCCTTGGTCCACTGATCAAGGCTCATCCAATATTTCGGCTGAGGTTTTAAGTCATTGATGTTATCCATTTTGCCTCTCTTTTAATAGTGACAGGTGCTACAGTTGGTTGGAGCGTTGTTTTCAGGTTCGCGGTGACAATTCACACACCAACCCATCGACAAGCTCTGATATTGATAAACAACAGACATGTTCTCCACCGGACCATGACAGGTGTTACAGTCCTTTCCGGCTTTGATGTGCGCCGAGTGATTGAATTTAACATGGTCTGGAAGGAGATGAACCTTCTGCCAAGCGATGGTTTCACCACTATGATAAGCTTCAGCGAGCTTTTGGATATGAGGACTATCGGTCTTAACCACCAAGTGACAGTTCATACAGACATTTAGGCTTGGGACGGAGGCGTGCTTACTTTGCTCAACGCTTGTGTGACAGTATTTACAGTCAATCTGATATTTCCCTGCATGAGTGTCATGCGGAAACGGAATCGGTTGATCCGGCATATAGCCCTGGTTGTAACCAATCACAATTTTATTTGATGAGATTGCATACACAAAAGCTGAAAGCCCTCCAATAAGAGCAAGTACCACACCTAGACCGATAATTTTCTTCGCCATAAATTAGGACCTTTAAGCGTTTTTAGAACACGCGTGCGCATGTTCTCATTAAGTTTTCAAGTTGTGTTTCTTACTTGTATGACCAAAAAAACTTTGTGTCATTTAAAAATTACTTAGACCTTCCGCGACCATAGCGCAGCGTTACGACGTAAGTGACAAATAAAATATGAAGAACAACAAATGCAGTCACATATTCTACGCCACCAGCACCGAAACCATAGGAGTGAAGTCCTGCACCAAGAACAAAATTCACTCCGTACCATGCCATAATAACCAAAGAAAAACTTAAGACACTGGAAACAGCCATTCCAAATTGACGGATCCAACCACTCAAACGCCCATGAAGAATTGCTAAATAACCAAGCAAAGCAATCAACGCCCACGTTTCTTTTGGATCCCAACCCCAAAATCGGCCCCATGAGTAATCGGCCCAAACACCGCCAAGAATGATTCCCGCAGCCAACAAGACAACTCCGATCTGAATACATCTATATATAGACATCACGCCTGCGTTGATCTGCTTCTGATACTTTTCCTCACCGCGCATGTAGTAAAAAAGCAGCAAGTCCCCAAGCGCAAATGCCAGAAAGAAAGCCGCATAGCTAATGGTGATGATCAAAACATGAGTTGTGAGCCAAAACGTGGAACGAAGAACCGGCTCAAGAGGATGAAGAGAGGGGTCCAACACCGCAGGAGCTAGATCCGTTAAGATAAGACAAAGAGTTGCAATTGCAGCTGAAGAAATGAGCACAATTTTACTCTTTTGAATTCTTTCTAAGATAAAACCAAAGAGAACCGCGCCCCACGGTACCCAAACCACTGTCTCATACATATTTGAAACTGGAGGCCGTCCCGCCAAATAAACTCGAAGACCCATTCCATAGGTGTGCAGAAAAAAACCAAGAGAAAGAAAAACCCATCCCAAGACACTTTGCCACCCATATCCGCGAACTGAATATGCAATAAAAAATAGGACTCCAATAAGATATGCAATCCACGACCACATGAATGGATGAAATTCATTGTAATGAACCTCAATTCTCACTTTTGTAAGATCCGGATTTTTAGCAGGTGCGACCGTTAGTGCCTGGCTACGAAGCTTATCGATCTGACCTTCTAAATTCTTAGATGAAGCTTCGTCTTGATTCTGAACAAATTCTAAAAAACTCTTCACCAATAAGACGAATGTGTCCTGAATCTGCGGTGGCAAATTTTCTGGTGGAAGCCACTTATCACTGTCCTCTGGGTTTGGCACAAGACCTGGAGCTTGACCCTGACTGATCATCTGCAGAAGACCCAACTGACTTTCCAGTCGTTGCACAGCTTGGAAATAAGGATTTAGTTTTTCCTGACGCTCTCTGCGATTTTGCAATTCGCTAAAGACCAAAGGAAGTTTGACGTTCCCAAGAAGTTCGTTGGGTGAAAAATGAATCTGCTCCTTTTTTAAATTCAATGCCTCTTTAAGGCCCGAGTGACGAACCTCAACAAACTGAGTGTTGGCCCACTGATCACCTGCTAAAATCCAGGTCAACATCACTTCCGAAGCATCTGCCTTTGAGTAAGATCGCTTTCCGTAAATCAGCTGCATCGATTCACGTGCAAAAGTATCAAAAGGCTTGATTCGCCCAGCGTCTTGAACTGGCACAATCTTTAATGAGTCCAACCAATTTTTATCTGCAAAACAAACCGAAGACGTGAGCAGAGCCAGCAAAAGGATAAGATAATTTTTAATCATAGCTTTAGGAGCCTCGTGGTTTGGGTTTTTTAGCTAATGTTTTTTTGAAA
This sequence comes from uncultured Pseudobdellovibrionaceae bacterium, assembly GCA_964636785.1. Taxonomy (GTDB): domain Bacteria; phylum Bdellovibrionota; class Bdellovibrionia; order Bdellovibrionales; family UBA1609; genus UBA6776. The sequence goes on from CAZWVK010000011.1 coordinate 3,708, forward strand.
TAAAATAAAAGAATGGATCCAAACACAATCAAAAAAGAACCAAGGTACTTCACCCACCGCCCTGGATCGTAATTGACCGAAAGAACCGACATAACTGGGCGCCCCATTTCATCCTGCTCAAAAGAGGCCTGGTAAAAGGTAAAACCGTTATATTTCAAAGGTTCATTCATCGAAATCACCACATCCTCACCGTCAGGAGTCGTAACCAGACTTTCATAGGTCGCAGCGCGCTTCGTTCCTTCATAATGTCCAATCTTAAAATCCTTGAGATGAAGGGAAAATCCCAGGTCCACTTGGCGAAAAACATAAGCGAGAATGTACATACGATCTTCCGCGTAAAGGCGCATGATCGAGCCAATTCCCAACCAATACTCCTCACCACGGAACTTGAATCTCAGTGCCGAATGCGCAAGAGGGCTTGAGCCTTCGGCTTTTGTGTAGCTCACTCTCTTAAAAGCTCTTGGGTGAAGCCTTAAAACATTAAGCTCCAAACCCATCCATCCCACTTGAAAGCTTTCTGATTCCTTAATCTGTCCGCGCGTTTTTAAAAGATTTTTCTTATCGTAAACGGCGTAACGTAGTTGATTTTTTTCAAGACCTGGCGAAAAGACGATTTCGTTCACATCGAGTTGGGGTTTATAACTTCCATCACTTAAGACCACTTTTGCAGGCCCCAGATCCAATTCTTCAAACGACTTGCCCTTATCGCGATGAAGCCATTCGGTCACATTCACCATATCATTTTTCAACTGAAATCTTATGGCCGGCCCGTCAGCTGGTCGATCTGAGGCATGAATTTGCTCATCACGAAAAGCGAGATGAACCGACTCTACAATTTGAATTTCCTCATCGCCAAACTTTAAAGTATACGGTCTTTTCTCACTGGGTGGATGAGTGATGAAGTTGGTCTCCTTTTGGAGAATGGGGCGCACCTCGGCCCCATCAAATGACGCATAAACAACAAGATCACGCTCTCGAATTGTAACCCGCTGCCTTTCCTCTCCAATCTTAAATGCCATCGTTCCATCAAGACCAAGACGCTGAGTAAAAACAGCGCCTATTAATGTGATAATGATACCAATATGCGCAGACACGAATGCGATATGCCTTCTTTGCCACGGCCAGCGATCCACCATCACTGCAATCAGATTCACGCATAGAAGAATCATAACTGCATACATATATGGAGAATGATAAATTAACTTCTGAGCATACTCGGCATCATAACGAGCCTCATAAATGGTGCCGATTGCGGAAATCACACCCAAAAGTAGGATTATTATCACCGCAAGTTTTAAAGATGTAAGGAACTTAAAGAATTTAAATATCCGAACTTTCACTGAATCCGGTCTCCGTCAATGTGCGACCAAATGAATCGAACCGCACTGGCGATCTTTTCTTTTGTGCGTTCAAATTCTTCAGACACCGTTTGCTTTGTCTCTTCATTCATATAGAGCTTTCGATTTAATTCAACTTGAATGGACTCTTGTCCTTTTTCTGGGTGTCCATATGTCTGAGTGACGCGCCCGCCAATATAAGGAAAGTTATATCCCACATCAAACCCGGCCTGAGTGAACGCCTCGATCACCAGTTCTTTGAATTCATTGGAGCAGCTCTTTCCTAGAAAGTCGGACACAACAATTTCTTTTCGATCTTGACCTGGATCACGGTGTGCCTTTGTACCTCGTGACGGCATACTGTGAGCATCCAGATGAAAAACTCTCTTAAAACCTTCTGCTTTAAATTCTGAAAAGAGCTTTGCCACACCTTCATGGAACGGTTGAAAATACTTTTGAATCAGAAGCTCATGAGTCTCTTGAGAAATTGGCTTTGATATGAGTTCCTCACCTTTTGTGGTTTTCACCCAATGAAGCCCCTGCGTGAATGTGCCAGCTGGATTGGCGTGATTCTCAACCGAATTGGCATCGACATCGCCAGGCAGGCGATTGAGGTCCACAGCATACCTATGCCATTGAGTGACAATGGAAGGAATTTTTAATTCATCAATAACGCTCTTATAGAGTTGATCCACATAACGATCCACATCCCTCATCAAAATCACTTCGGGAAGAGATTTAAGCCACGATGCTTCTTCAGGCACTCTTTCACCAGAATGCGGGATTGAAATAAAAAAAGACTTCATCGCTGACATGGACTTGGTATGATGCTGAAACTTGTCCGCTTTGACAAGTCGAACCGGGAGTGCGAAATGAAGATTTATACAAAAACAGGTGATCGCGGAGAAACTTCACTTGTAGACGGCGCGAGAGTAAAGAAAAGCCATCCCAGAGTGGACGCTTATGGAACTGTGGACGAGCTGAATTCCATTTTGGGTCTCTGTGTCGCAACTGCAACACTCGATCCTGAGCTTTCTACACAGTTTGATTTTCCTCATTTTCAGAAAATCCAAAATTCGCTCTTTAATCTTGGAAGCCTTTTGGCCTGCGGGAGTGAAAAAGTGAAATTGCGCCTTCCTCGATTGGAGCCGAGCGAGATCGAGGAAATGGAAGCTAAGATCGATAAAATGAATGAAGCTTTGCCACCTCTCAAGGAATTTATTCTTCCAGGCGGAAACCTGGTTGCAAGCTTTCTTCATCAGGCCCGCACCGTCTGTCGGCGAGCGGAGCGCAAAGTTGTTGAGATCGAAGACACCGAAGAACTTATGGTTCAGTATCTCAATCGCTTAAGCGATTACCTTTTTGTAGCCGCACGGTTTGCGAACTTTAAAGCGAACTCAAAAGAGATCACTTGGAAGAAATAAATCAGTTGGCTGTTTGAAGTTCTTTTGCGGATCTTAACTGATCCCAAACCCACATCAATTGTGGATCCAACTCAATCGTGCCCTTTCTTCCACTATTTCCGATGCCGACGTCGTAAACGGAATCGACCTCTTCAATCAATTGAACCAAATCCGCTCTTGCCATTTCATTGGACTCAAAACCACGAAGGGAGTTGAGATCAAAACGCTGATATTTTGGAATTTGAATTCCAGTCAAAACAGGAAGACCCGGAAGCTCCTGAGGCTCACGGGTTTTTCCACGTTTAAATGCTTCATCTACGAGTTCTTCAAGACTCGCCTTTCCGATCACTACACGAACTGCAGAAATAGAATTGATCACCCCTATGACGGATGTGGGCTTTTCGAAATAGCGAAGATAACGATCATAAAGTCCAAGCTGAATCACAATAGATGCAAATTCTTTTCTACGATAATGGTGAAGGAAAGTTCCGTCATCGGATGCGATGAAGTTGCTTAGATCCAGTGCAATCCCTCGGCGATCGAGCAGATCCTGCACTTCTCTGATTTTCTGAATGACTTCTGGAATACGAATGAGCGCGGAACGAACATCTTGAAAGTGGATACTCGCATGGATGTCGAAAATTAATGTGGACATTTTCTTCCCCCTTTTTTTAACCCCTTTTTTTGTTTCCCCACTTTGTTAAGGAGCAAAGCTTATGCCCATAGCGAGCAGTGATGTCGTCGACTTGACTGGCATTTCTAGATCTTCGTCCATGTAAACCGTTCATTTTTTTGTAAATGACGACCTGGGCTAAGCTAAAAACGTAAGACATTTCAAGGGTTTTTGATAACATTGTTTCCATGGCTTTGATGAAGTTTGGACGCAAAACATTGAGTGCCGGGCAGCGCCCGCCACTGGAAGGCTATTACATCTACGCACTACTTGCAGTGATTGCATTTTTTGCAGCGGACTTAACGTCCGTTTACTTGCGACCGAAAATGCTTCCTACAAAACCACCACCGCAGCGTCCATCTCTAGAAAACCGCATGGATAATCGCGATCTTTCGCAATACTCCTCGATCACTCGTAAAAATATTTTTAATGAAGACGGAAAAATTCCCCCTCCTCTCACTGGAGAAGGTGGAGGAGATGAAACTCAAGATGCGGATCCAGTACTCACTCAGCTTCCCATCAAACTGGAAGGCACATTGGTTCATGCCAACCCAAAAAAGTCTTTGGCGACTATAATGATTCAGTCTAAGAATCAGGCACAAACTTATCTCGTTGATGACGATATGGATAATCTCGGCCGCATTGTTCGTGTGGAGCGTCGCCGAGTGATTTTTCGCAATAGCTCGAATCAAAGATTAGAGTATGTGGAAATACCAAAAGACTCCGGGCTTGCTTTCGGTCCTAAAACTCCATCCGCACCAAAAGCCGGAGCTGCTGGGATTGAAAAGGCTGGAGAGAACACCTTCAATGTCAGTCGAGCTGAGATAGAAAAACAAATTTCCAATCTGGGAGCCGTTCTTAACCAGGCTCGAATGGTCCCTAATATTATTCCGGGGACTGGCGGACGAGTGCAGGGCTTTCGCTTCGTATCCATTCAACCCGGAAGCGTGTTTGAGTCTTTAGGTTTTAAACCTATGGATGTGATCACTTCTGTCCAAGGAGAGCCGGTCAACTCCCCGACCAAAGCCATGGAGCTTTATAATGCGTTGAGGACGGAGAACAATATTAAGATTACAATTAATCGCAATGGACGCGATGAACAGATCGAGTACAACGTCAGGGAATAGCTGTGTCGATTCGCCATTTCACACCAAGGAGGGTGTCAGGCCATGAGAGTTCTATCTCAATTTCATAAAACGTTGCTGATTTTAAGTGTAGTGAGTGTCTGTAACACAGGACATGCACAAACTCAGAATCAGACCGAGACTCAAACGCAGACTCAGGCCGACACCGGTTTTGTCAGTCAGAAAACTGGAAAATCCTTTGCTAATAGCGCCATTGAAGAGATCACCAACGAGAACTTTCCAGATGTGATTGAAAGCTTTGATTATCCCAATGCCGACATTGCGGATGTCATCAAGGCAATCAGTGAATTGACTGGAAAGAACTTTATTGTCGACACCAACGTTCGTGGAAAAATCACGATCATTGCACCGACTCGAATCACCGTTGCGGAAGCTTATAAAGCTTTTCTCTCTGCCCTCGCTATTAACAACCTCGCCGTTGTTCCCGGTGATGGTTTTTATAAGATCAAACAAGCCCGGTCTGCACAAAGAGACAATATCGAAACCTATGCTGGAGAGTACTACCCGACCAGCGATCAGATGATCACTCGAATCATTAAGCTCAAGTACGTCAGTGCTGAAGAGATCAATAAACAGGTACGATTGTTAACTTCCACTCAGGGTGAGATCTACGCTTATGCACCGACCAACTCACTTATTATCTCTGATTACGGTGCGAATATTGATCGTGTAGTGAAGATTTTAGAACAACTCGACACTCAAGGATTTGAAGAGCGCATGGAAGTGATTCGAATCCGTTATGCGAGAGCCAAAGATATTGAAGATCTTCTCTCTAAAATCATAGATCGAGATGGTGGCGGCAATCGAGGTGGCGGTGTGCCCCGTTTTCGTCGTGCGACTCCAAGTACATCCACCTCTACAACAGGATCGGAAGTTTATTCTGTCGTTGTCGCTGATGAACGAACAAATTCAATCATCGTCGTTGGAAACCGTGCTGGTATCGCAAAAATCAAACAATTGATTTCAAGACTTGATTTTCGACTTCGTCCAGAAGATCAAGGCGGCGTTTTTGTGTACTACGTGAAGCACTCAGAAGCTGAACAGATCGCCAACACCTTAAATGGGATCGCAACCGAATCCAAAAAAGTGCAAGAGGAATCCGCTCGTCCAGGTGGCGCGCCTCCTATGGCCATCTCCAACACTCCAACTGGTGAGATTCGCCCTGCTGCTGCCGCAGCTGTATTTGGCGGAGATGTTAAAGTCGTTGCGGATAAGATCACGAACTCTTTGATCATTACCGCCGGAAAGACTGATTATGATGTGATCATGTCCATTCTTTCGAAAATAGATATCCCAAGAGATCAGGTTTTCTTAAAAGCTGTGATTATGGAAATGCAAACGAATCTCGCAAGCAGCTGGGGAATTGACTATTATAAGTTCGACAAAGACTCCAATGGTATCGGTCGAATGGGATTTCGAAGTGGCCCTCTGGAAAATTTGATTTCTCCAGTGAACGACAGTGGTGGAATTTTAGGTTTTGGGCTTGGAAATACATTTGATATCACAATCCCTACTGCAGGTGGAACTGCAGCCGGCCCACCTGTCCGCGTAGCTGATATCACCGGAATGATACGCCTTCTCAAAACCAATGGTGTGGGAAATATTTTGTCCACTCCACAAGTGACGGTTTTGGATAACGAAGAAGCGATCATTGAGGTGGGTGAAAAAGTTCCGGTTCAATTGAACACCAATATGTCGCAAGGAGGAATGGTTCAAGGAAGTGTTCAGCGTGAGAACGTGACCACGAAATTAACCATCAAGCCTTTTGTTAGCCCCGACTCAGACAAAGTACAGATGCAGATTGATCAAGAGGTGGCTGGCCTTTCAAATACAAACGTCGCTGATGCTGGAGCATCAGAACTTGCCAAGGTTTCGATTGCGACCACGACACGAAAGATTAAAACTTCGATTGTTGTGGATTCTGGGGACACAGCCGTTCTAGGTGGGTTGATGAAAGATGAAGACTCAAACACCATCACCAAGATTCCTATTCTAGGAGATATTCCAATCTTAGGTTGGCTTTTCAAATCGAATCGACAATCCAAGAGTAAGATCAACCTTGTTGTCTTTATCACTCCGCAGATCATTCGCAATGCCACTCAAAATGCGGCGATTGTGGATCAGAAGATCAATGAAAGAATTGATTTCGTTCAAAGACATATGAATGGACGCGATCCGCATGGTTCAGAAGTGGATTCGCTCCCTCGACGTGTGCGCGCGGAATCCCCTTTGGAAGATGTTGAAAACTATGAAGAACCAGCCGTCGAATCGTTCTAGATCGACGGCCCTTATCAAAAAAGAAAATCAAGAATCGGTTTTTTAAAAGACGTCCTGTCTGCTTGAGGGCTCTACCCTCAAGCTCCCGCTTCTCCCGATTCATCCGGAATCGGGAGATTAAGTACTTGTAGATTCAGTCGTGGGTGGACTTGGACAGTCCGATGGAACTGCGAATGGCTTCTCTATAAAGGAAAAGGCAGAAGCAAATTAACCTTTCAAACTCTATACATTTAAACTGCTTGGAGGATGCTCCGCTGCCAGGATGGCAAAAGAGCGGCAAGTACATGGATGTACGGCTCCGAAAAGCAGTTTAAATATTTAGAGTTTGAAATTTCTATTTTGCCATATTGCTTGAGGCTTAAATCAGCTGACAGGAAAAGATCATCTTTCCCTTCGTACTCCTTGCCAGGTCATCTATGGAACGGTCTCGATCGTACGACCAGATTTTAAAGACCTCGAGTTCATTTCGGAAAATGTAGTTATTCAAGTTTCTGAGCTCTTTCCCAAAACCACTTAGAACTCGAGTAAACGGTCTAAACTTCCAGATCCCCTTACCAAGAAGTCTCGCAATCAGTCCCGTCACAGCCCGAATCCATTTCTTATAGGCATCTCTGTTTAGAACTTGAATCGCCAGATGAATATGATCTTTTTGAATACTCCAGGAATAAATCTTTATTCCAAATTTCTTCGCCTGCTTAAAAATAATCTTTCTAATCTCTTCCCTGCTTCTAAAGAGTGAAAATCTCTTCTGTGACTTTAGAGTCAGGTGAACCGGCCTCCTCGAGCAAAGGGTTCTCGTCCGATGGCGCTGATCAAAACTCCCACCAAACTGAAGTGACGGTTTCTCTAAAAGATTCAGCTGTTTCATCATTTCCTCACTTTCTTATTTCACAATCATTCGCGGTCAGACGTTCTTGCTTAAAACTTCTATTTCGTTCTCATTCACTCACAACTAAATTTCTCCGGCGTATAACTGTTCAGAATACTTCAGAGAGAAAACCTCTTTTCACTCAGGATATTTTAATTGCTTTCAGGAGCCGTACATCCGTGTACTTCCGCTTTCGCCGTCCTGGACTAGGCGTCCCGACTGGGCGTCCCGACTGGGCGTCCCGACTGGGCGTCCCCCACTCGCGGAGCGTCCTTCAAGCAATTAAAATATCCTAAGTGAAAAATATCCTCTTTCATTCTTAACATTCTATATCACATGTTTTTAGAATCGATTTTTACGCGTTTCTTAAGGTGAAATTGAAACTTGAAAAGCAGTCTCTGATGATGTTGAGAGCGATTTATGACTTCGCCACTCAATTTAAATTTCAGATACATCATGGATCACGAGAATCTCGGAAACCACTACTACAGCTGATTCTGAGAAGTCAAAAACCCTGTCAATTGGAATCGAAAGAATATTTTTACTGAGCAGTAATGTCACACGAGTTATTCATAGAGAATTTCATTCTGAAGTTATGAAACTTTCGGTTCCTCAAAAGCGAAGTTTTGAAAGTTTGATCTGAGATAAAAGCTAAATTAAAGAGGCTCTCAAACTTTATAAATTAAAACCGCTTGAAGGATGCTCCACGAGCCATGGATGGCGAAAGTGGCGAGCGCATGGATGCGCGGCTCCTGAAAGCTGTTTTAATTTATAAAGTTTGAGAGCTTATTAAATTTAATTTCCATGAAGAATGCTGCACGTGCGGGGGACGCCCAGTCCAGGATGGCACAAGTCGAGTCCATGGATGTACGGCTCCTAAAAGAAGTTTAAATATTTGAAGTTTGAAAGCTTAATTTATTAGTGCCTTTTCCTTTTTTAGAAAAGCCATTCAAGGTTTCCTCGGACCATTCAGGTTCGCCGAGGATTGATTTTAAAAAATATAATCTCCCGATTCCGGATGAATCGGGAGAAGCAGGAGCTTGAGGGTAGAGCCCTCAAACAGACAGGATGTCTTTTATGAAGGTCGATTCTTAATCCTCTTTGATGATCTGATTTGGATGCCACCGAATACTTTGACGAATTCTTCAAATCGCAACATCTTGTTTAAAACCACAGAGGCGAAAAAGAACACCGAACTTTGTCTTCAAGATGAAGCCATAGGAGAAGCGGAACAATAAAACAAATACCTCGAGTAAGATTTCTTCCGCTACGGATTTTACGCGCACGACTTGATGTCGTTTTTTAAGACGTCTACTTTGTTTACACAGCTCCCAGCTGTCAAAATCTTCGACATTTTAGGCTCCTGCACTCACCGCAATCGGTGAGCTATCCCACTGAATTCTTTCAGCTTATATACAGGCATACGGATTGCTTTAGAGCCTAGATAAGGTTTAGCCACCAACATCATTAAGAAAGGTTTTGATCATGGTCTCCAAACTGAACTCTCAATTGATCAAAGGAATCGCAGGCAGCTTGATTCTTTTCTCTGCACTTCCCTACTCTGTTGAAAGTTTCGCAAAAGAGACTGGATACCCGCGGGTTGGAATGAATTTTAGAGCTTCTCCAAATGGCAAAGACATCGGTGGAATTCCAAAAGGTGAAAATCTGACGATTCTTTCCCGTAAAAATGGCTGGCTTAAAGTGAAGCGCCGAAATGGAAGAGTGGGATGGGTTTGGGCGAAGTATATAACGGTAAACTCAACGACTAAAAATATTCCTAAGCCAACCGCAAGGCCAGCAGCAACGACGACTGCTGCGAACTCAACCACTTCGGCTGAGCCAAATGAAGTCACGACACATGGTGAGCTTATCAATGTGAGAACGAGCCTCAATATTCGAAAAAGCCCAAGCTCAAGCAGTCGAAGAATGGGCGCACTCAGACCAGGACAAGATTTTGAAATTATTGGTGAAGCGTCCAATGGTTGGTACAAAGTGCGCACTTCAGATGGAGTCATCGGATATGCATCAGACAATTACATTCAATCCAAAGCTGTTACACAGGAATCGCAAGAAACAGTGATCACAGCATATGCTCCTGCAGACGGAAATACCGCATCTGCGGCTATAGATGCTCTCGACAAACTCGCATCCGGAGAACAAGCGGAAGCAATTGATAAGGAAAAAACCGATGCCATTGAACCTGCTTCCACTCTGGACCGCGCACCAACGGCAGTCATTGGTGAACTTGTTGGTGTGGAAAATTATTTGAATGTTCGAAAAGATACATCCACTCGTTCATCTGAAGTGGCAAGACTTCGTCCCAATGATTTTTTCCAAATCCTCGGTCAATCTGAAAACGGATGGTACAAAGTCCGCACATCGGATGGAACCGAAGGTTTTGTCTCCGATAGATACGTAAAGCCAGTAGAACCCAAACCCGTTGTTCGACCAGAGCATGCTTTGGATCAGATTGCTGAATTGAATCAGCGAAAAGCCGAAGAGGCTGAGCAAGCAAAGCTTGCTGCCGCTGAAGCGGAGATCGAAGCCGAGTGCAAAGAGAATGGCTGTCTTCGTAAGTTCACCAACTCCAATGGTGAAGTGCGCGAGGTCCATCAGCTTAGCGATAAACTCTTAGATTTTATTAAAGAAAATCCGCCAGTTCCGCCGCGAACAACGATCGTGGATGGGGGTTGCAGATTCACATCTAGTTACGGAAATAGAAGACATCCCATTCTGGGCTACACGAGAATGCATACGGGAGTTGATATTGCGCCTCCAACTCCAGGTCAAAGAGGCATTATGCTGAGAGCCCCATTTTCCGGAAAAGTTGTAAAGCGAGGATGGAGTGGCGGTTACGGAAATGTCTTACACATCCAATTGGATAACGGATATACGCTTTCCTTCAACCACCTCGCAAAGAAATCTAAACTGAATGTGGGTCAAAGAGTATCACCTGGAACGATTATTGGCGAAATGGGATCCACTGGTCTCTCCACAGGTGTTCACTTGCATCTTGAAGTGTTGAATGGCCGAGGTCACAAGGTCAATCCACTCAGTGTGATTAAAAAATCAGACCTGTGCACAAACCTTTAATCATGGCATTATTAAAACCGGGGAAAAAAGTTATGAAAAATTTAAAAATTAGAACTTTAAAAGTCGCCGCCAAAGCTCTCTTCCTTATGTTTGTATTCTTTGCCATGGCTCAGGCCTCTGGCACTGCCAAAGTGATTGGAGATAGCCAGTTCAAATCCGGCTACTCTGCCCTTTGCCTTTCCATTGATTCAGTTCCAGAGAAATCAAGGTCCAAGTTCTGTGAGTGCATGACCACAAAGTACGAAAGAAAAGGCTTCACCAAGAAAGCTCACCTGGATCTGGTTAAGCGTCTTTATAACGGTCAGCTTAAAAAACCAAAGAATTCGGTTGAAGATGCGATATTTTTCTTTGATGCCGATGCCAGCGAAGAGTGTCTGCTCGAAGCCAATGACAAAAATAAGAATTAAATTAAATTCTCTTAATACCTAGGTCTAGCCTTAGCTCCCTTATTGTTTGCTTGAAGGTTTTCAAGTACTCTTTGACTAACGATGGCAGGTCCAAGTTTCGAAATTCTTATGAAAAAAGGCACAAGCGTTTCTGAAGAGCAGCTTCAGACGGCGCTTCATCAAATTCATGTTGATGGCCGAAGCCTTGAAAGCATTTTAGCAAAGCATCAGTTTAATACTCCTGAAGAAGCTTTGGCTGAGTTTTGCAAATACTTAGCTGTCGAATTTATTAAAGATATTCCTGTGAATGATATCCCCGTTGATCTAGTCAGAGACATCCCAATCAATTACGCAAAGACCCACGAGATTCTCCCTTTTAAAGAGGATGCAGAGAAGCTCATCCTTTTAACTACAAATCCACTCAATCAAAAGGTTTTGGATGATCTTCGGGTTCGATTTGGAAAAAAAGTCTCTCCTCTGGTGACAACGTCATCAAAACTTCAAGATGCCATCAACCGCGTCTATGAAAAAAGCACAGCAGCCTTGGATGGTCTCGAAGACATTGAAGGCGAAGAGTATGATCTGGATGATCCCGTCATTGACCTCCTTGAATCCGGCGAAGACGATGCTCCAGTTATTAAACTTGTAAACACCCTACTCTTTCGCGCTGTGAAAGAGAAAGCGTCTGATATTCACGTTGAGCCCTATGAGCGGGATATGGTGGTCCGATTCCGAGTGGATGGTGTGCTTTATGATATTTATAAGCCGCCTAAAAAATTGCAAAACGCGATCACTTCCAGAATCAAAGTTATGGGCAACCTGAATATTGCCGAGAAACGACTTCCTCAGGATGGTCGAATTCCATTAAAACTAGCTGGAAAAGACATTGATGTTCGTTTGAGTTCTGTTCCAACCGCTTTTGGTGAGCGCCTAGTGATGCGTCTTCAAGATAGATCCAATGTGATTTTGGAACTTGAGCAGCTTGGCTTCTCAAATGATTCTCTTCGAAAGATTGATGATCTTTTGACAAAGACCTATGGAATCATGCTTGTGACTGGTCCAACGGGTTCCGGTAAATCAACGACTCTTTATGCAGCACTCAGCAAAATCAATAGCCCGGATATCAATATCATCACCGTTGAAGATCCGGTGGAACAAAGAATTCATGGAATTGGCCAAATTCAAGTGAATTCTAAAATCGGTCTCACTTTCGCAAGTGGACTGAGATCCATTCTTCGTCAGGATCCGGATGTGATTATGATTGGTGAGATTCGTGACCTTGAAACAGCGGAGATTGCGATCAACTCCTCGCTGACGGGTCACTTGGTTTTGTCTACCATTCACACCAATGACACGGCTGGGGTGTTCCCACGACTGATTGATATGGGCTGTGAACCGTTTCTAATTGCCACTTCACTTTTGGGAGTGATTGCTCAACGTTTGGTTCGTGTTCTTTGTCCTCATTGCAAAGAACCACATACTCCAACAGACCTCGAACTCAGATCGCTGGAACTCAACCGGGATGAGGTTTCAAATGCAAAGATCTTTAAGGCTGTCGGTTGCGATGAGTGCAATCAAAAAGGCTATATCGGGCGAACGATCATTCAGGAATTGATGATTGTCGATGAAGATATTCGCTCACTGATCATGCAGCGAAAAGACGGTGCATCCATTAAAAAATTGGCCGTTGAAAAAGGCATGATCACCTTCAGGCAACATGGCGTTCAGAAGGTTCTGACTGGAATCACAACGATTGAAGAGCTACTCACGAGCACACAACTTGATGTTTAATTGGATCCAAAATGCCAGTATTTGAATACAAAGGATTGAATAAGGGCGGACGAAACATCAAGGGTGTTGTGGATGCCGACAATATGCGTACGGCAAAAGCCAAGCTCAAGCGCGATGGCGTTTTTGTCACTGATATTCGCGATAAGACCAAAGCGCAAAAGAAGTCGAAATCCCCTTCCCTGGCTCGCACGGGCCGGGTCAGTGTTCATGATCTTTCCATGATGACTAGGCAGCTTGCCACTTTGATCAAAGCCAATATCCCACTGGTTGACTCTTTGGCGGCAGTATCTGAACAGGTCGAAAATGAAACTCTGGCCGTAATAATGGCAGACTTAAGAAACTTTGTGAATGAAGGGGGCTCTTTTCATAAGGGGCTTCAAAAGTACCCCAGAGTTTTCGACACGATCTATATTTCCTTGGTCGAAGCCGGAGAGATGTCGGGATCTCTCGATACGATTTTGATTCGTCTTGCGGAATTCAAAGAAGCACAAAGTGAGATGAACGCGCGTGTAAAATCGGCGCTTTTTTATCCGATTTTGATGATCGTTGCCAGTATTGGAATTTTAGGAATTCTTTTTATCTATGTGATTCCAAAAATGACCGAAGTCTTCGAGGCCACACCAGAACTTGTGATGCCCTGGTACTCCCAAATGGTGATCGATATCTCGGGGTTTATGGTGAATTATTGGATTGTGATTTTGCTGTCCACACTTAGCGTTTACTTTTTGTTTGCAAACTGGAAGCGAACACCCGCGGGAAAGGCTCAATGGGATGGGATTTATCTTAAACTTCCTATTGTTGGAAAGCTTGGACGTATCATTGCCGTTTCTCGTTTCACCAGAACTCTCTCCACTCTTCTCAATGGAGGAGTTCCCATGCTTTCCGCAATGGGAATAGTTCGTAACGTGGTGGACAATGAGGTGATTGCGAAAGCCATTGATGTGGGCCGAGAAAACATCTCTGAAGGGGAATCCATTGCTGGCCCACTTAAGAAATCCGGTCAGTTTCCACCTATTGTGATACATATGATCAATATTGGTGAGAAAACAGGCGAACTCGAAACCATGCTCACTCAGCTCAGTGATGCTTACGATTTTCAGTCCAAAAACGCCATAGATGGACTGACTTCCCTTTTAGGCCCAGCAATGATTTTGGTAATGGGTTGCGTTATTGGAATCATCGTCTTCGCCGTTATGGTTCCAATGATGGAGCTCTCAAATTTAGGCGGTTAAAAATCTTTCATTTTTCTTTTCATGCTTTGGCCGTTATAATCTTGGCTTGCTAGAAATTTGATTCATTGCAAAAGGAGATCGAAGAAAATGTTTAAAGCACCAGCTCGCTTCAAAAAAATCCTAAATTCAAAGGTTCGAAATCAAAAAGGTATGACCTTGATCGAGATCATGGTGGTCTTAGCGATTCTTGGTGGTCTTGCAACGGTTCTCATTGGCCAAGTGAGAAACCGATTGGGCGGCGCAAATATCCGACAAGCTAAAATTCAAATCAGTGAATATGTTAAGAATTTGGATATGTACTACACCGATTGTGGCAGCTACCCGACCACAGAAGAAGGCCTTGAGGCGCTTGTTCAGGCACCGGCATCTTGCACAAGCTGGGGTCCGCAGCCTTACATCAAAAAAGTGAACAAGGATCCATGGAAAAACGATCTTATCTACGAAAGCAATGGCGCAAGCTTCACACTGAAAAGTCTAGGTGCTGACCGAATGGAAGGCGGAACTGGAGAAGCTGCAGACATTTCTTCAGAAGATATCTAAATTCGTCTATACTCTTATGGATGAAATGGAGACCATTGACTCGAATTAAAGCCAATCACGCGCAAGGATTCACGCTCATAGAAATTATGATTGTGCTTGCGATCCTTGCGTTTGGAATGACTTTGGCCATTTCTCGACTTTCCAATAAATCCGGCGAACTTCGCGCCGTCCTTAGAAAAACGGTCGTTTTATCTCGCGAACTTCATACACGCGCAAAACTCAACGGCGTCACCTATCGTATGGTGATTGATCTTGGAGATGGCGGACCTCAGTCCTCACAAGGTATTTATGTTGAGCGAGGAACTTCGGCAAGCGTCATCAAGGATCGGGACCTGAAAGAAGAAGAGGAACAAGAGGAAGATGAAGAAAACCCTCGCCCTAAAGACTTTCAGCGCGATACAGAGCTTCTCAAAAAACCTATTCTTCTTCCTCGCGGGGTCTATATATCCGAAGTGGAAATCAACCGCATCGAGCGCCCAGTGACTCAAGGAGTGACTTATATTCATTATCTTTCACAAGGGCTCGTGGAGGAAGCTGCCATTCACCTTAAGGGTGATGGGACTGAGCAAAAGTGGACGATTTCAATTCACCCTTTGACTGGAAAGGCTGAGATTCTCTCGCCTTCCATGAGACTTCAGGAGCTACAAACTCAATGAACAAAAAGGGATTCACACTGATTGAAGTTATGGTGGCGCTTGCGATTCTGGCAGGAGGTTTGATTGTTTTAAACAGCTCCTGGAACACAAATAATCTACGTCTTCGCAAGGCCAATCTTTTTAATAATTCAGCCACACTCTTACAAAAAAAGATGGTTGAGATGGAAGCTCTCTACAAAGAAAAGCCACTGGAAGAGATTCCAGAAAGTGAAAGCGGCGATTTTGGCTCGGATCAATCTGCGTTTCGCTGGACGATGGAGAGTCGAGAACTGGAATTTCCTGATTTAAGTTCATTGATTATTGGGCAAGGTCAGGGCGATGAAATGCTACTGATGATGATTCGCCAAATGACAGAGATGGTTTCAAAATCGATCAAGGAAGTTAAAGTTACGGTTTACGCCAAAGCGGGGAATAAAGAAGTCCCCTACTCTGCGACGACCTATTTTGTGGATTATAATCGTGATCTTGGACTGCCCGGTGGCGGTGCAGGAGGAGATCAACCGGGGGATCAAACGCAGTGAAGCTTAAAGATGCCGGTATGACACTTATTGAAGTGATGGTTGCGCTCGCAATCATGTCCTTTCTTGCCATTTTCACTGGCACTTCGATTCGAAACGCACTGAGTAGTAAAATGCGCATTCAGAACAATATTGATTTGCAGGCCACATTAAGAGATGCGCTCAAGGTCATGGAAAGAGATATCAATTTGGCTTTTCAGTTTAGAGATCCAAACCTCACACTTTATAATCAAGCGGTGAAAGAGCGTGAACGGCGCCTTCAACAGCCGCAAAAGCCCGGCGAAACCACAAATCAACAACCGACTGCACCTCAAGCACGAGCTGCAGGCTACGAATCCATCCCGCAGGCCGAAGCACTTGAAATGAAGCCCATTCAAATTTTAACTCAGTTTGTTGGCGAAAAAGAGCAGATCTCATTCACAAGTATGAGCAATGTGAGAATGCGCGCGGATGATAAAACAAGCAGCATTGCAGAAATCGGATATTTTCTAAAAAACTGTCGAAGGCGCACGTCGCAAGAAAAATCATCGAGATGTCTATGGCGAAGAGTTTCACCCATCATCGGGACCGATGTGACCAAAGGTGGGACCGAAACAGTTTTGCTTGAAAACGTAGAGAGCTTTGAGCTTCGCTACCTAGGACCGGGACGAGAGGAAGAATGGGTGGACTTCTGGGCGACCAATGAACGAGGGGATGACACCACCCGATTTAAATTTCCGTATGCCGTCGAAATAACCATTGAAATCTCAGACCCCGCAGCAGAAAAACTTCAGAATCAGCGCAAAAAAACTCTTCGTATGACCCATGTGGCAGCGATTCGAAATCCAGGGAATTTGAAAAATCAAAGGCCCGATGGCTCAACGGCTGATCCAAACCAGCAAAATCAGACTGGGCAACCACAAACAAACTTCCCACCGAATCCTGGAGGTTCATTCAATCAATGAGAATTCCATTCTTAAATTCACAATCGGGTCTTGGGAATCAGCGTGGGGTCGCAATGCTAATGGCGCTGATGTCCTTAAGTCTTCTTATGTGGATTTCAGTGGAGTTGAGTTACGACACGAGTGTTGATTACGTCGTTGCCGCAAATCAGGTCAATGAAGTGAAAGCGTTTTACGCAGCAAAAGCTGGAGTGGAATTGAGCCTTCTTCGCATTCACATTTACAAAATGGCGATGCAAAACCTAGGATCCCAGCTCGGTCCACAGAGCAAAATGCTCGATATGATTTGGAGTTTTCCAATGATGTGGCCGCCTCAGCTCCCTGAAGATGCAAACATGACCGAGGTGGATCGCAGCCTTATTCAAGGTGTTGTCGGTGAATCTTTAATGGATGCGCAGTATGCCGCAACCATCACATCGGAAGGCTCAAGAATTGATCTCAATGACTTAGGCTCGGATGTCAAAGCTCTTTCTGAAGGAACGAAAAGACAGCTGATGAGAATTTTTGAATCCGAACTTGAGCACAACGAGGAGTTCCGTCAAAAATATTCCGGATTTAATTTCGAAGAGGTTTTAAACAATATTGCCGATTATGTGGACTCCGATCGCGAAGGACGAAATGGTGGAGACGAAAGATCTCCTTACCGTGACTTAAAGGTTCCAGATGATGTTGAAGTATTCCCACCCAACCGCTCCTTTATGAGTATCGATGAGCTCAATATCGTTGCAGGGATGACTGATGATCTCTTTCGTCTCTTAGAGCCAAAGGTCACTGTGTTTGGAGTCAAAGGTTTTAACGTGAATCACGCCACCAAAGACACTTTAATGGCTCTGGATCCGACGATGAATGAAGAAGCTGTCAATGCGGTTCTGAAGAGAATCAATGATCCACAGGAAGGGGGCCCCTTCCCACCCGGTGAAGGATGTAAAAAATCATTTTTAGAATTCATCTCCGGTTATGGAGTCGACGTTCGAATTCTCGATGAATCTACACTGCCTTTCCTTTGTGATTCAGAGGTGAACTTTCGCATCTCAAGCGATGGCGTGGCATTAAGAAGTCGAAAGAGCATCGAAGCCATTACTTATGATCGCATGAACTTAGTCGGCCGTTATACAGATATGCTTCAAGAGCAACTTCGCGATAAGTCCCAACCCGCAGCAGCTGCAGGAGCTGGTGACGGCATCGGAAATCAAGGCCAAGGTCCGGACCCGAGCAGGAATCAATCAGAAAATAAAATCAGAGCTTCAAAAGAACGCCCTTCAGTAGTCTACTGGATGGAGAACTGATAGGATTTTAAGACATGATCAGCATTGGCGTTGATATTGGTCGCTCTAGTATTAAAGTGGCAGAAGTTGAAAGTCTCAACCGAGGTTTTGCGTTCAAGCGTTTTATTGAGC
>CAZWVK010000011.1:21974-38912 GCA_964636785.1 uncultured Pseudobdellovibrionaceae bacterium
GCTGCCACTTTCAAATGATCCGACCAAAGATAAAAAAATAGAAATCATTGATCATCTCAGAAATCTGGCGGCTCAATATGGTCAAAGCCAAGTGCAATTCGTCTTTGGACTTCCTCAAGAGCAAATTTCGCAGCGTTTTTTAACGTTCCCGTTTCGTGAGCGCCATAAAATCTTAAAAATTGTTCCATTTGAGCTGGAAGACGATGTCCCAATGAATTTTGAGGACTCTATCTTTGAAGCAAAGACCGTTCGCTTTCGCAAAAAATTTGCGGATGTGATTGCTCTGGCTGCACTGAAAGAAGACATTCAAGATACACTTAGTCTGGTTAAAGATGGTGGATGCCCGATTTCAATTCTATCGGCGCAAGGGCTTGCTCTCTCCAACTTGATGGAGAAGTGGTACCTGCCACCTCCAGAAATGATCGACCCAGTCTCGACTCAAAGTGAAGACACGGACGTCGCACCCATCGCTACGGAAAAATCTGGCGAAATTCTTTTGGACCTGGGACATGCCACTTCACGAGTGCTTTTTTATGAAGAAGGGTTACTTGTCGCCATTCGAAATTTGGATTGGGGTGGGGTCAATGTGATTCAGGGGCTGGGATCTAAGTACAGCCTGAACCCGGTGCAAGCGCGAAAGGAAATGGAGAAGAAAGCATTTATTCTCTTGGACAAAGAGCGCGCACAAAATGATCAAGTCGTTTTTTCCGAGACCATTGAAGCCGCATTGAGCCCATTGGTGAATCAACTTCGATTAAGCATCTTAGAGGTTCAAAGCCAATTCAATTTGAAATGGGTGCGCGCTCACATTGTGGGCGGACCTGCACAAATTCAAGGCCTCTCCCCGTTTTTGACCAAACATTTAGAAATTCCTTTCAATACATTTCATCACTTTCAACTGCAAAGCGATATTCGCTTTGAGCCCAATGCCCAACAGGAAATGGTCTGTGCGACAGCTCTAGGCCTGGCGATTGAAGGCTTGAAAAAGCCACGCAATCCGGCAATCAATTTCTTAAAGGGTGACTTTGCAGTTCAAAGCAAAACTCTTCAGCAGTTTTGGGAAAGATGGTCTTACACGGCCACCCTTCTCGGAGCGGCTTTCCTAGCATTCTTTGTTTACTCCTCTTTGCGAAATAGTTTCTTCAACGAAGCCGTCATTGAATCGGAAGTGGTTCTTAAACAACAGGCGCAAACGATTGCCAATAAGCGAGGAGCTGAAGCTTCCCCTTCTCGATTGCGCCGGTTTTTAAATCAACATAAGCGCGAAGTGCAAGCCAGAGCGACAGCTCGCCAGCTTTTAACTTTGAAATCACCTCTTGATTTCGTGAACTCGCTCAGTCAGGACCTTCCTTCAGGAGCTGGCCTGGAAGTAAAACATATATTTATCGATGAAGACTTTCTGGAAATCCATGGCGACGTTAGGTCCAAGGCGATTGCAGATCAAGTTCAGTCGGTTCTAAGAAACTTAAGCCAGAACAACCGCGTTACTCCAGTTCGACTTAAAACTCCAGTGACCCGAGGAAAAACAGGTTTCTCATATCGGATTCGAATCCAAAGAACGGGAGAGAGCTAATTTGGATTTTTCAAGCTTAAGAGATCAACTCAAGGATCAGCTCAAAGAGATTTGGGATCGTATACAGGAAAGCTCGCTGTATATTGAATTGCGGGAAAAATTTGAATTGCTTCCATCACGGATGCAAAAGCTCATCATTGTTATCGGCGCATTGATTACGGCTTTATTTCTCTTTTCCTTCCCATATGGAAACCTGAGTGAGAGCTGGCTTTATGAAGAGCAGTTTGAGGAAAATCGCTCATTGATCCGTGAGCTCCTTCGCGCTTCATCCACATTAAAAGAAACCTCTCCTCTTCCGAATTCAGCATCGGCTGCTATGATTGAATCGCGAGTCAGACAAGTGCTTGAGGAGCTACGTTTAACTCCAGAGCAGATTGGCAATATTCAAGTGGTCCCGAATGCCAAAACCAAACTAGCCAATGCGGCTGTCCAACAGGAAGCTATTTCCGTTCAGGTTCGATCTCTCAACTTAAGGCAGGTCACAGAACTCTCACATCGTCTCCAAAGTCTTGGAGCTGGTATTCAGCCTGTTAGTTTTCAAATGCAGCGCTCTTCAGGACAAACGCATTACTACGACGTTATTTTTAGAATCTTTCAGTTTGCTCTCAATATTGGTTCTGATGAAGCTCAGCCACCCAGTGGCGGAGCCGGGCAAAGAGGAGGAAGATAATGTCTCCTCTCTTGAGAAAGCTGCTGCTGATCGATCTCTTTAAGTTTCACAAATCGAAGATTCTTGCCACGCTGTTTTTTTTCCTCGTGATGTTTATGTGGGTTTTTCCGTTTTCGGATTTATCTGACTTTGTAACGGATCAAGTTTCCACTCAAACCCAAGGACGAGTCTTTGTGCAGTTTGGAGATTTGGATTTTGGGATTTTTCCATCGCTCTCCATCGAGGGCCAAGAGGTGCTTGTCGAAGCGGCAGGCCTTCCCACACTTCGCATTGCTGAGATCAAACTTTGGCCCTCTTTGATGTCTCTGATTTCTGCTGCAAATCAACCTGGAGATATTCCTAATTTTTCACTTCGTGCTTCTGGTTTATTCAATGGAGCTCTTGCAGCTTCGGTTTCAAACGGAAAAAGTCCCGATAAGGAAATCACTATTAAAGACATCCGAGTGGATGGCGATTCTTTGGATCTCTCTGAACTAGGAGCCGTTGCGGGTCTACCTCTTAAACTCCAAGGACTGGCCTCTATTGAAGGTGCATTGAATGTTGATCCGAGACTTCGGATTCAGCCCGAGGGCGAAGTGAATCTCACTGGACAACGCGTGCGAATCCCGCCGGGGAATATTCCCACTCAAATGGGTCCTCTTTTTCTTCCGGGTTTTTCTTGGAGCAATATGAATGTCAAAAGCCGCCTATCTAACGGCGTCTTATATATTGACCAGGCGGTGCTTGGACGCCCCCAAGATGCTCTCTATCTTCAGGTCAAAGGGCAGCTGAATGCGCCTATCCAACCCCAGGGAGTTATGGTTCGAACCTATGACTTGAGAATGGATCTTCAAATCAATCCGACCCTGGCGAAGGAACTTGGTCCTTTTTTAAGTTTTATTGAGCGTTTTAAACGCTCCTCAGGGGCCAATTCCCGCTACGTTTTTCGCGCCGTTTCAAACAGCCCCGGCGCCCCTCCAAATCTGCTCCCATTAAGCACTTTTTAGCCAATTCCTAGACAAGCTGAAACGTCCGGCCTATAACTGTTTTCTTGAAAAATGAATCGTGAGATTGGGGGAATGATGTCAGGTGTAAACAAGGTCATATTAGTGGGTCGTTTGGGAACAGACCCTGAGGTTAAAACAGTATCCGGCGGAAATACGGTCGCTCGCCTTTCTGTTGCAACCAGTGAAAATTGGACAGATCGAGATGGCCAGCGCCAGGAACGCACCGAGTGGCATAGAGTTGTGGTGTGGGGAAAACTCGCTGAACTCTGCGGCAAATATCTCTCTAAGGGCCGTCAGGTTTATCTTGAAGGACGTTTGCAAACTCGCTCATGGGAAGATCAACAGGGTCAAAAGAAATATACGACTGAAATCGTTGCATCGACCATTCAGTTCCTTGGCGGAACTCAAGGTGCAGGCGCAGAAAATAACGGTGGATTTGATTCTCAAGATTTTGGACCAGAGCCATCATTCGATTCTGGTGATGAAATCCCATTTTAAGATTTGAATTCTAAAAACTGGATCCAATAAAAAAGGGAGCTTCTTCAAAGCTCCCTTTTTTTAATTCAATTTCAATTGAGCGAAAAACTCATTCCGCAATCGTCGATTTAACGAGCTCCAAATAGCTACGAAGCATGGATGTGACGTCCTCAATCATTTCTTCACTTTCAGACTGAAGTCCCAATGCGAACTGAGTGGCCCACATGAAAGCATCATCCACAACATCCTTTGATACCTGATAAGCAAGCTCGAGACCCAGATCAAACTGGTCACCTGAAATCTGACTTAGAATCTGACCCTGAAGCGGCTGATCCATAATTTCATCAAGGCTAAACGTAATCGTTAATGAATTTTGATTTTGCTCGACGCTAAGTCGTTTCATTTCAGATTTAAGTGAATTCGCAGAATAAATGAATACTCTCAGAAGTTCCTTGATACTGTCATCATCAGCTTCTTTGCGCTTTTTAGTCATCTCATAGATATAAGAATCGATTTGCGATCTTACCGATTGATCCGTCTCAACCACAAGCTGAATCAAATCTTCAATTCCTTGAAGAGCCGGAACTCGCTCGTTAAGCACTGGGCAGATTTCATTTCCTAAATGCGTATAGACAGTAGGAATTCTGTCTTCTTCAGTAACTGCACAGCCTGCTTTTTCAAATGCATACTGAACAAGAGAAACAACTGCTGTTTTTAGAACTCCACCTAGCTTTACGTCGACTGTTTCTTCATATTGATTGCTTGCCGTGCTTTCTAGGGAAGCGTTCAACTGAAGCGAAGATTCCGTTGGCGACCAAAGTGTCCGGTTGACGCTAGCACCAAGCTGTCCCTTCATTCTTTTCTCAGCTAGGTTTGTTGCTTCCGGATCAAAGCTACCAGAAAGGGAAGTTACGAGATCATCGCCTTCAATCAATGAATCTGCGATTCCTGAAATGACTTTATTGACCTTGTTAAAATCCACATCGGCTGGTTCTGCCATTGCATTTGTCAGTGAAAAAGATCCAGCGACAAATACAATCATCGAAAATAGCAAAGACTTCATAGGTCCTCCCGATTTATAGTTTGAGCTCGACCTTAATGGAGTTCGATGCGCAATAAAAGCACATCATTGAAATGGAAAACCTTACACTGTCGGCTTTCGTCCAGGATGGGGCTAAGAAGGATTTACTTCCCCCTGTGAATCAAAGGAAAATAGAGAAAAGCTGATTTTGGCTCACTGATTTACATCCGAGGAGACCCTTTCCATGCCCAAATCTTTAAAGCCCACTTTATTTTTAAGCTTCCTGTTTTGCCTCATTTCTTCGCTGGCTCAGGCTGCACAGGTCGCAAAAGTGCGCGGTAAAGCTCTCCTTATCGACACTCAAGGCGAGCCGATGGCACCCGGGGATATCTATTACGTGATTGATCTGAATGGTTCACGAAAGGCGATCATTCGAATTGCCAAAGTAAAAGGAAATCGCGCTATTGCTCAGCTTGGAAAAGGACGACCACAAGTGGGTATGAGTCTTGAGCGGCGTGGATCGCAAAGTGCTAGCGCTCCTGTGTCCCAGAGCCGTATCAGTGATTACTCAGCCCCCACCTCGGCTGCGGACTCTTACTGGGGAGCCATGCTTGGAATCGGCTTCGATAGCATGACCGCCGACATCATTACGGATACCAACTTAAAACAAGGAACCGCATCCACCACTGGAACTTCATTTAGTCTAAAAGGTCTTTATGATCACCGTCTCTTTGATCGCGTTTGGTTTCGGGGGCTTTTTGGTATCGAAGGCTTGAAGACGGAAGGTGGAAACAATTGTGGAACTTCAACCAATCAAGCGTGTAATGTGGACATCATGTATTTGAGTGCGGATGCTTTAGGAAGGTATCTCTTCTCAGAACAGCAGATTCGACCGTGGGTTGGTGGCGGACTCTCGCTCTTATTTCCACTCTCGAAAAGCTCCACCCTTTTACAGGATTCAAGTATTACAAACACCTATGCCCTTCTCTTTGCGGCTGGAGTGGATTGGCAAATCTCTCCAACGATGAGTTTACCTTTTAGCGTGGAATATGGAATGCTTCCCAAATCAGACACAGTGGAAGCCAGCTGGATTCAAATTCGCGGCGGAGTGGCTTTCCCGTTTTAAGTGCGCGTGATGCGAGTCACTCCAAGAATTCCGTTCAAACGACTCAATGCTTGAGTGACTTCGGCTAAATGTTTGGTGTCCCTGATCGTCACATCAAATAGGCAGACCGCTTTTAAATCTTTTGTGGTGCGGGCTTGAGCATTTAAGATATTCACACCTTGAGAAGCAAAAACTTCAGACATATCTTTTAAAAGACCCGGGATATCCCGACTTAAAACTCGTAAACGCACAGTGCGGCTCAGGTCAGCTTCTTTGCTACCCTGACTCCACTCCACATCGATTCGTCGATCCTGATCCAATTCAAAGGCCTTTGCACAATCCACTCTATGGATCACCAGACCGCGTCCGCGCGTGATAAAGCCAATAATTGGGTCTCCAGGAATCGGGTTGCAGCACTTTCCAAATCGCACCAAGACATCATCCAGTCCATCGACTCGTATCAATGACGCTGACTTTTTATGACGATTGACGGCCGATCGAAATGCTTTTGCCAAGAAATTGGCTGGCTCTTCTTTTTCAGAATCCGGTTTGGTGTCGATCTTCAAATAATTTAAAATTTCAACCGGAGTCACTGCGCCGTATCCGACCTTCACCTGAAGATCTTCGACACTGTTACAACCATGGTTTTTTGCAAACTCGAGAAGCTCTGGCTTTTCACTTTGTCGCTGTAAGGACAGGCCCACTTTGCGAAATGATTTCTCAAGGATCTCTTTTCCAAGCTCCCCTGCTCTACGTCGTTGCTCGGTTTTAATAAATGAGCGAATTTTTGTTTTTGCACGAGTCGTGACGCAGTATTTGATCCAGTCCTTATTTGGCGTTTGATTTTTAGAGGTGATCACTTCCACGGTATCACCGTTTTGGAGTTCATGCTTTAACGACACAATTCGACCGTTCACTCGCGCAGCCGTCACTTTATTTCCTACATCGGTGTGAACGCTGTAAGCAAAATCAATCGGAGTGGATCTTTCTGGAAGCTCTTTGACGTCGCCTTTGGGAGTGAAAACATAAATCTCGGAATCGAATAAATCACTCTTCACATTCTCTAAGAACTCATCCGAGTTCGCAGTCTGTTGATGAAGACTAACCAGCTCTCTTAACCAATTGAATTTTTCCAACGACTCATCATCAGCGACAGCGTGATCTCCCGCTTCTTTGTACTGCCAGTGAGCTGCAATCCCTCGCTCTGCAACCAAGTGCATTTCATGGGTGCGAATTTGAATTTCAATCCGCTCGGCCTGAGGACCAATGACTGTCGTATGAAGACTTTGATAATTGTTGTTTTTCGGCATGGCGATGAAGTCTTTAAAGCGCCCTGGGATCGGTCGAAAAAGAGAGTGCACAATCCCAAGCACCTCATAACATTCAGACACCGTATTCACACAGACCCGAAAGGCAAGAACATCGTAAATCTGTTCGTATTCAATACCCTGACTTCTCATTTTACGATAGATCGACCAAAAATGCTTTGGCCGTCCATGAATTTCAAAGCGCACTTGAGATCGCTTCGAAATCTCATGAGTCAGCAAACGCTTTACATCATCAATGTACTTCTCACGCTCTTTCTTTTTCTTAGAAACCTTTTGCACCAAAGTGTAATAGGACTCGGGATAAGCATAACGAAAACTCAAGTCCTCAAGCTCGGTCTTCATTGTGTTGATTCCCAGTCGGGATGCGAGAGGAGCGTAAATATCCAAAGTTTCCTGGGCAATCCGCATTTGCTTTTCAGGCGACATATGGTTGAGAGTTCTCATATTGTGAAGTCGGTCACTCAGTTTAACCAGTACAACACGAACATCTTTTCCCATGGCAACAATCATCTTGCGAATATTCTCGCCTTGCTTTTCATGGGTGTTGCGAAACTTCATCAAAGAAATCTTTGTTACACCATCCACAAGACGAGCGACTGTTTCGCCAAAGTTTTTTTCGATGTCTTGAAGAGTGACGGACGTATCTTCCACTGTGTCGTGTAGAAGTCCTGTCGCAATCGTGGCTAGATCCAGCTTGAGCTCTGCCAAGATTCCAGCCACGCCAAGAGGATGAGAAATATAGGGTTCACCCGATCTTCGAATCTGTCCCTGGTGTGCTTTTTCAGAAAATTCGTAAGCTCGTCTTAGGAAATCAAAGTCCGCATTGGGATAATAAGTTCGAATCGCTTCAATAAGATCGTCGATCGTCTTAACATTAAAGGTTGGGCTCTTTATCATGAGAGCTTCACTCATGTAGCGGCTGACTCCTCCGAAAGAAATTACGGTTTGTTTTTAAAACCTCGTTCTTATTCTATCGGAAAGATCAGCCTCAAACCATAGGGTCGTGAAGCTTTATTAGACAGTCTCGCTTTCGCGGCCTTGAAGGTCTCTTTCAACTTGCTGCTCAAAAGTTAAGCCTTCTGGATTTTTTGTATCAAATCTCACTTTACCAGCGGCCACTTCACGAAGGGCATTCACAACAAATTTATTATTCTTTCCGGGCGCCACGCAGGGGTCACCTTTCAGTAGTTGTTTGGCTCGTTTTGCAACAAGCAAAACCAATGAAAAACGATTGTGAACATGCTCTAAACAATCTTCAACTGTGACACGTGCCAAGGCTCAACTCCTTCTTTAAAACCAAGTCGGTAGATTATTGATTTCTCGAGGCTTTTTCAACCAATTTTCGAAACTCTAAGTAGGCTGTTTCAAAATCCGCATTCACGATCGTAAAATCGAATTTCGGCGCAAGAGCCATCTCGGCCTGGGCGTTTTTAAGCCGAAGTTCAATGTCCTTTTCAGGCCCACGCTTCAAAAGCCTCTGACGCAAGGCATCTAAAGATGGGGGCATCAGGAAGATAGTCACCGCTTGGGGGTAGAGTTTTTTCAATGAAAATGCGCCCTGGACATCAATATCCATGATCACGGTTTCCCCTCGCTTCCAGGCCTCTTCAATCTGGTCACGAGGAGTGCCGTAGAAGTTTCCGTGCACTGTTGCGGATTCCACAAAGAAATTTTGATTTTTAAGCTCTTCAAAGCGTTCGCGGCTGACAAAGTGATAAGGTGCGCCCTCTTTCTCGCCTGGTCTCATAGGTCTTGATGTGTAAGTGATGATATCACAAAGACCAAGATTTTCCTGAAGTGCTCGATCGAGGAAGCTGGATTTGCCAGCGGCGCTAGGGCCTATAAGGATGACCATTGGCTTTTTCATTCGATGTTTTGCACCTGCTCTCTGAACGATTCAATAAATGATTTACCTTGAACCACCATGGCGGTGATTTCCGGTGAAGCACTTTTTGAACCAATCGTATTCATCTCGCGCAAAAATTCCTGAGCGTAAAAATCCATCTTCTTACCAGTGGGTCCCGACCCCAATGTCAGCTTTTTAACAGCCTTAATATGCTCCCTTAAGCGAGACAACTCTTCTTCAATATTCATTCTCTCTAGACTCTCAGACGCTCGAGACTCCAAAATGCTTCGTCCCTCGAGCGTGGCTTCGTTTTCAATATCACGCTTTAGACTTTGAGAAATATTTTTTTCGATTTTACTCTGCTGCCCGGCGATTTTCAGGCAACAAGACTCCAGCTCAGAAAGTAGATTTGAGATCACCTTTTTAAGAGAGCTCCCCTCTTTCTTTCTAAAATCCAGACATTTTTTGAACGCTTGAGCGGCTCCTTTTAAAAACTGCTTATCCGCTCCCTCGATTTTTGATTCTTTATGAGTACGAACCACACCCGGTAAACTCAAAAGAGTTTTCAAATCCAACTCCCCGGACATCTTCAGTTCTTTTTTTAAGAGATTTGCTTTCTTACTCCACTCCTTGGCGACAGATTTATCGAAATCCACTTTGTATTGAATGAGACTTTCCAAATTCGAAAACGAGATGGAAATATCCACAGTGCCCCGCTCAAAAGTTTTCTTCGCCAAACTCTTAAGTTCGAATTCAAGATTTTGAAGCTCTCTAGGTAGATGAGTTCGGATCTCCAGATATCGACCATTCACAGTCCGCACGGTGGCCTGGGCTGGAATTCCCTTCACCTGAAACTGAACTGTACCGAAGCCTGTCATGCTTTTCATGCTTGCTCCTCATCCTCTGTCTTTATGAAAGCGAGGTCAAGAAAGCAGACTCAAAATCTCAGTGAATGCGCGTTCAGATTCCTGAAAAGGATACCATTTCACCGAAAGGTCCCGCTTGAACCAGGTCTTTTGTCGTTTTGCGAGCGCAAGCGTCTTTTGAACAATCCGTGGGACAAGCTCCGACTCTGCAAAATCACCGTTCAAATATTCAACAACTTCCTTATACCCTACACTTTTCATGGGCCACCAATCACTCAAGCCCTCATCCAAAAGCCCCTTCACTTCTTTCAAAAAGCCCGCTTCGAGCATGAGATGAACGCGCTTTGAAATCACAGCTTCAAGCTCTGCCTGCGATCCAGTCAGGCCGACTTTTTGAACGACGCCCGGCCACTGGCGCTGTTTGGATTGCTTTTGATCTTCACTAAAGGTTCGATGAAAAGTTCGAAAGTATCCAAGTGCTCGAAGAATCCGATAAGAGTCATTGGGATGAATCTTTTGAGCGGACTTCGGATCCACCTGTGAGAGCTCCTTGTACAAATGAGCACTCCCTTTGGACTTAAGCTCTCGTTCAAGCTCCTGCTTTACGCTCTCATCCTCGTTGGGCGCTGGTCCCATTCCCTTCTCTAAAGCCTGAAGATAAAAGCCTGAGCCTCCAACAATCACAACCGGACGATGTGGAATCTGCTCATTAATGATCTTCCATGCATTTTCCTCATAATCCGAGGCCGTCCAATTCTGACCTTTAGGAATCACCTGAAAAAGAAAATGATCGACTTCACGACGCTCCTTTTCAGACGGTGCAGCCGATCCGATCAACAATCCCTCATAAAGCTGAATGCTATCCGCATTGACGATGCAAGCGCCCAAGCTTTTAGCAAGTCTAAAACCCAGAGAGGATTTTCCACTCGCCGTGGGACCCAGAATAAAAAGTGTTGGATGAAGCTTATTCACGGCTTCGCCTTCTCATTAAACAATCCGGCCAAATTCTTTTTCAATCTGATAAAAACTCTTCTTCACATACACAGGCCGACCGTGCGGACAAAAACTTGAAAATGGAAACTCATCCATTTGCTCCAATAGACCCTTCATTTCATTCTCAGATAAGGACTGACCGGCACGCACCACACTATGACAACTCATGGATGCGAAGATATCTGCGATGGCAGTCTCCACTGCAAAACCACCTGCAAATCTTTGCAATTGATCGGCGAATTTTCGTAAGGCTTTTGCTATGCCCGACTCACTAATCATCTCTGGCACAGCATTGATCGCAACGGTCTCTGGTCCGGCCTGCTCAATTTCAACTCCCATTTTCTCAAGATCCGCTTTATAAAGAATCAAATTTTCAACATCGTCTCCAGAAAAATCCAATGTGAGTGGTATGAGGTATCTTTGCTGAACGAAACGACCCTCTTTCCAGGCTCGCATTAAGCGTTCAAAAACAACACGTTCATGAGCCGCGTGTTGATCAACAAGGTAAAATTCCGAATCCGATTGAGCAAGAATATAGGTCTGCGCCATCTGTCCAATCACCTGAAGATTCTGCCAGGAAAAGTCCTCACGCGCTTGGCGCAGATCATTCATTGTGGGAATGGGCTGTGATGTGCTCTCAAGTGGTGAGCTGTCTCTAAGAACAAAGTCTTTTTGACGAATCTGAGTTTTTTTAAGCTCACGGTCTAAAAACGTCATTTGATCGGCTTTTTGACTCTCATAGTGAGCCGCTTGAGACCAAGATGGCTCGGATAAAGACTCAAACTTCTGTTGTTTTAACCATGGGGTTTTCTGTAGGCTTTCACGAAGCGTATGAACAACAGCTCGAAAAACCTGAGAGGGGTTTGCAAAACGCACCTGAGATTTCGTTGGGTGCACATTCACATCCACATCTTCCGGATTCAATTTCAAAAACAAACAGCAATGAGGATATTCTCCATGCATTAAAAGATTTCGATAAGCTTCCATCACTGCCGCACCCAGAGCGCGATCTTGAATCCAACGCCCTTGAGTGAAAATCCAAAGACCACGATTCTGGCGCAAGGTCACATTCGGGGCGGCATAAAATGCATCGACTTGAATGCCAAACTCATGAGCAGAGGCCTGAAACAGCTCATCCAAGCCTAGAATATCTTTCACGCGCTGAAGCTGACTATCTGTTTGTGACCAAAAAAAGAGGATTTCACCAGCACGTGTAAGCTTGAAAGTCACATCCGGCCTTGCCATCGCAAAAGACTTCACACAGAGCTTGATTTGACTGAGTTCAGACTGGGCGGATTTTAAAAACTTCTTTCGTGCCGGGACGTTTTCAAATAATCCAGAAACTTGAATTTCGCATCCGTAACCCGCAGAAATCTCCTCTTGAGGATCCAGGACTCCGTAATTTGAAGTCAGCCTTGAACCAAACTTCATCTCCTTTGTTCGCGACGTTAGACTCAAACGACTGACAGCTGCCGCGCTTGAAAGCGCTTCTCCACGAAAACCGTAGGAAGAAAGCGCAAAAAGATCCTCAACATTCTGAATCTTACTTGTGGCATGGCGACTGAGTGCGATTGGCATTTCATCTTTTGCGATACCGCATCCGTTGTCCTTGACGATGACACTTAGAGCATCTTCAGAGACATCAATTTCAACCTCATCGGCACCAGCATCCAATGAGTTTTCAACGAGCTCCTTAATGAGCTGAGCGGGTCGCTCAAGGACTTCACCTGCGGCAATCTTATCAATCACGGCTGAAGATAAGACCTGAATAGACATCTAATACTCCGTCATAACCGAGAGCCAAAAACTGGTGTTTTGAAATCTCTCAAAATGATATTTATAATCAACTCGAATCAAGTGGTTCTTAAAAATTCTATGAGCATAGCCAAGTCCAATTTCAGCACCTAGGCGGAACTCTTTTGTGTCCGAAAACCGATTGTTGATCTGCACACGATAGGAAGAATAAGTCGCCATAAGCCCAAGCCCATAGTAAATCAACTGATTGTCATTTTCCCATGCCGGAAGTTGAAGGAGAAGATCTGAATACACCAAATAACCATTCGGCTTATTCTGCGCAAATTCCTCATAGAACTTTGGAGAGTCGACAGAGACTGCTAAATTAAAATCAAGTGGTGGACCATCAAAAAGAGTCCCGGGTCCCGTTCCGCGAATTCCAAAGAATAATAGGTCTGATGAATAGGTTCGCCCATTGTACTTCACCGAGTATCCCTTTTTTCCAATCGATCCACCTAAGAAGCGTGAAAAATAAAGTGGCTCTTTTTCTCCAAACATATCTCTGTTTGGCTGGTTAGGCTCTTTTCTAAGATCCACCGGCGCATGGTCTTTCATCAGAGGACTCATGGGCTTCTTTGTCTCTGCTGCGATCAAATCCGTATCTGCAATAAAACCCTTTAAGCCTTTTTTTGTTTTAACCGCAAAGAAAAGTCCAATGCCCCCTCGGCCATTAAAAGTGCGTTGTGAGGCAATCACTTCCTCACCGAGTTTTAAATATCCCAAAACAGAAGAATCAAAATCCGGTTTTGCATAGACTACAGAACCATCCACAGAAACAAGAGCACGCCGCGCCTTGAGCGTTTGGCCATAGGTTTGAGAAACGAATAAAATTGAAAAACTAAATAAAACGAATCTTCGAAACCAAGAACTCACTTATTCGACCATCCCCTAAACTTCCACACTGATTTTAAGGCTTCAAGAACAATCCGTGAAGACATTTTTGATTGCCCCACCCTTCGGTCTTCAAAAAGAATTGGAATCTCTTTCACTCTGAAACCAGACTTAAGCGCACGATACTTCATCTCGATCTGAAAGCCATACCCTTCAGAAAGGATGGAGCCGAGATCAAGATTTCGCAGAGTGTTCGCTCTCCACGCATTGAATCCACCCGTCCAATCATTCAGAGAGAATCCAAGAATCATTCTTGAATAGAAGCTTCCACCTCGGCTAATTAATTTTCTTAAAAATCCCCAATTGATCGTGCCACCGCCAGGAACCCAGCGGGATCCGACACAGAGATCATAGTTTGGAATTTCAATAAGGAGCTTTTTTAAATCTTCAAATCGATGAGAGAAATCCGCGTCCATTTGCACAATCACTTCATAGCCATTTGAAAGAGCCCATGAAAAGCCAGCCAAATAGGCCCTTCCAAGTCCTTGTTTCTTTTCTCGAAGTAGAAGATGAATACGATCAGACTCCTTGGATTTTTCACTTACAATCTGATGGGTCCCATCGGGTGAGGAGTCATCAACCACAAGAAGGTGTGCTTCCGGAATGAGTTTTAAAAAATCATTCATAAATGGGGTGATGTTTTCTCTCTCATTGTAGGTCGGAACAATAATTAATGTCTTCATAGATCTGGCCGACGCTATCACACCTGATTACTGAGGAGAAGCTGGCGGAAGAGAAGATGTCTTGTGACGCGATTTGACGCGCTGAAGCTTTGCCTTGAGTTGATCATTTTTCACCTGCTGGCGATGAACCTCAAGCAGCGGGCTTTTAGACAGAAGAAACTCAGGCGTCCCAATCCGTGACTCATAAAAGGCTTTGACCTTTTCGCGAGCACGAGCGGGAGAAGATTTGTATAACACGGGATCAAAACCGCAGTACTTACAGGACATAGACATACGCCATCTCAAATAAGTGAAAACTTCCCCAGCACCTATGAAGAGTCCGAAAAGAACAAGGGCGCGCGGATCGCCAGGCATCCAAATCGCGGCTCCAAAAACTGCGCACATAATGAGAGTCAAAAAGTAATTGATGAATGAAAGATGCTTTTTTTGAATGTATTTTCTCTCAGCTTTACAAAAAGCGCAGTAGCCCTTGCTAACACGACCTAAGAATGGATTCCATAAGCTCATAATTCTATTTTAGCTGAAATGTATGGAAGGGAAAGGCGAGTTTTTGATATTCTATACTCAACACAAAAAGGAGTTTAGGATGAACTCAATTTTTAAAACCTTTCTCGCTCTCTTTTTGCTTCTCCCTTTTTCGGCTCCTGCCAGCGAAGAAGATCCTGATTCCTATACCAATTACGATAAAATCGTCTCCGATTTAAAGTCGAGTCTTCATACCTCTTCGTCTCTCAGCCGGGACGAAATTCATATGGAAAACTACTCTCTTGATGACGTTAAGATCTCATTTGGAATGGGTCTTTCTTTCACGCATTTAAATCTCAATGGTCCCTCTATCAACAGCTCTGGACTTCTTAAAGGTCTGGGTCTTCACTTTGGAATCGATCTTTTTCACCCTGAGTATCTGGCCGAAGGCATTTTCAGAAATTACACATCCGATAGTCTTACTCGCAGTATCGACGCCGAGGTTCGTGAATTTGAATTGAGATTTGTCCACGCAAAAAGGTTTCCTTATGACACTCACTTTCGTGTCGGAGCTGGACTTTCCTCTCGCTATATCAATATTGCTCGCAAGAGCATAGATGGCGTCCATAAACGAAGCGACACAGTTCCATCCGCCGTTTTTCTACTCGGAGTGAGCCGAACCTTTGGAAGATCACTTTCACTCGGCCCCGACATCTCTTATCGTTCGCCATTCTCAGGAGATCATGTGGAGGAAGGCTCCATTGACTTCCATATCCGGGCAAGCGCAATATTTTAGGCTTGCCGCAACGCACTCCAGGTGTTGATATAATGTCATGGCCAATTCAGCGATGAGCTTTCAGCACTTCAAAGAAGTTTTCTTATCCGCACTTTATGCTTTTCCTCGGTTTTTGAAGAATCCAGTTCAAGGCATGAGAGACCT
The DNA here is from genome assembly GCA_964636785.1 of uncultured Pseudobdellovibrionaceae bacterium. Taxonomy (GTDB): domain Bacteria; phylum Bdellovibrionota; class Bdellovibrionia; order Bdellovibrionales; family UBA1609; genus UBA6776. The sequence goes on from CAZWVK010000011.1 coordinate 37,613, forward strand.
TCCTGAGTGGGAGTGGCCGATCCTAGTTGCGCTACAAGGAGCTTTAGGACTTGTTTGCGGGATTGCCGCCGCCATTCTTAGTGGAAGCCTGCTATTGATTTTTACATCCATAATCATTGCACCTGTTATGGCCATTGCGGTGAACTTCATATTGAGTGGTTTTTTCTATTATACATTTCTTTTCTTTTTTCGAAGCGAAGCCTCATTTCGCCTGATCTTTACTCATCTTCTATTCGCATCGATTCCAGTATTGGTGTGCAACGTTGTCGCACCTATCATTCCATTGATTGGAGCTGTTGGGGTTCTAGCATCAGGACTTCTTTTATATGTTGGATTTCATGAAAATCTTCGATTGGATGCCAATAAGCTTAAACTTTTAATCGGTGGTTTGTTTGCGTTCTATATTATTTCACTCGCCATTCAGGTCGTACGCTTTCACCAGCCGGATCAAAACTTAAAGATCAGAGCGACACCTGAATCACTGGATATCCTGGAGCGTGAACTTCAGCAAGGAAGTGACAGTTTAGAGGATTAGCCTTTAAAAGATCAGTCCTTGAATGTGATTCCGAAGAGACCCTGTCTTTCAATTCCCAAATAATCAACCGTTCCGATTTCTTCAGCGAGAAGGTCTTTGCACATATTTGAGGGGATTACAAAAGTGTCTGCACACTTTCCTTGATCATCAAATATCACGTCCACCAGTGTCCCCTCTTCACAAGGGCTTTCTTGTCTTTCAGTTTTTGTTCGATTCAGACCAAATGAATAGAGATCGACCACAGTTCCAATCGCTGAACGGTAAACCGAGCATCGTGTGGAAGTGATGAAATTGGAAGGAGAGGATGTGAGCGCAATGATTCCAACCTTATCGCCAACATTCAGGCTTTTTGGGGCTTCCTGACGTTTGGATTTCTCGCTCCTGGCCTTCGGTGAAGACGTGACCTTTTTCGCCAGGCTGAGGGGCGAAGCTGATAGCAATAAAATGAGGAGGATCGCTTTAAGGGCTTTCATCAGGTGAAGAATAAAGCAATGGAAATGCCACCATTACCTCTTCTTGGTTTACTTACCATTTCTTGGGACTGCATATCCTTGATCCAATGGGCCCTAAATTGTCAGTTTTAAATCGTTTTCCGTAAGAGCTTAGAGTGGATATCAAAAAGTCGTCCATGACCAAGGGGCGCCTGCCCCTTGACCCCGTGTTCGTCGGACCGTCCAGGTCCGTCGATCATTAATTCTAAAAATACATAATCTCCCGATTCCGGATGAATCGGGAGAAGCGGGAGTTTGAGGGTAGAGCCCTCAA
>CAZWVK010000012.1:0-36367 GCA_964636785.1 uncultured Pseudobdellovibrionaceae bacterium
AGTTGGTAGTTGGTAGTTGGTAGTTGGTAGTTGGTAGTTGGTAGTTGGTAGTTGGTGAGCGTGAAAACCGTACTCCGGAACTCACTGCCACCGGTGGCAGTGACCGCCACGATAGTCGGGTCGGCTTTTCGACAGACTCAGATTACGGTGTTGAAAGCAGAGCTTAAAAAAACATTCTTTAAAAAAATTCAAAATGAAAGAAATGATCAAAATTCATTTGACATTGGTTTCATGTAAAATCGGGAAATCGTTTTGATGATTTCAAACTTACTCACAGTGACCGCTGAGAGTCGTTACCACCGCGCATACACCACGCTTTAGTTCCCGAGCCACTTGGATCGCGCACTGAAATTTAATTCGCCACGGTTCCAGTTTTAAGCACATAAAATCTATTTCTAAAACACATGGTATACCTTTCTTGGGTTCGAGAGAGGAATACAGAATGAAAAATATAAACTCATTGAGCGATCACGAGCTAAGCTTACGCATTAAGGAGCTGATTCAAAGAGAAAGAGAAGTTTTAAATCAGATCCTTGATCATCTTCAAGAGGTGGAGAAGAGAAAGCTTTATCTCAAAATGAGTTACCCCTCACTTTTTGAATACTGCACAAAAGAACTTGGTTACTCCGAGTCGGCGGCACAACGACGAATCTCTTCTATGAGGCTTATAAAAGAAATTCCTGAAATCAAAGATAAAATTCAGTCTGGATCCCTAAGCTTAATGACCATAAGCCTTGCGCAAAGTTTTTTGCGAAAAGAGGAAAAGGAAAATAAAAAGATTTACACAAAAACGGAAAAGAAAAATCTTATTTCATCCCTTGAGAAAAAGTCGAAGCGTGAGGTCGAAAAGGCTTTGGTTGAAATCAGCCCAGTGGCGATTTTTCCTAAGGAGAAAGAACGAGCGCTGACACCTGAAGCTTTTGAAATCCGAATGCAGCTCACAAACGAACAAATAGAGAAGTTGAGACGATTAAAAATTTTAAGACCTGATCTTTCTTCCAATTCAGAAGCACTTGAATGGTTGCTTAATCGGGCACTAAAGCAAATTGACCCTTTAGAAAAGAATGAAAAAGGATCAAAGAAATCAGAAGTGGAGACACTTGAGGACAGCTTCAATTTCCGAACTTCAAAGTGCAATTCGCTGGAAAAGAAGCAATGCTCAAAATCTCTTACTTCTAAGGCCAACACCTCAAAACGCAGATATATTCCGCAAAAAACCAAGCGAGAAGTCTGGCAAGATGCAAATGGACAGTGTGAATTTGTGGATTCCACAACTGGTAAAAGGTGTTCTGGAAAAGCATTTCTCCAAATTGATCATATTCAACCCGTAAGTATGGGTGGCGGAAACAAAAGACAAAACTTAAGACTCCTATGTCAGCAACATAACCTATTCGAAGCCACTAGGATCTTCGGGACGAAGAAAATATCGAAGCACGTGAGCAAGTAGGTGATTAGGTAAATGAGTAAATTTGGAAATATGAAAGTGGAAAAGAGAGAAAGGAATAAGCGGAGAAAGAGAGAATAAGTGAAACGGAGAAAGAGGGAAGCGGATAAAGGATAAGAGGAGAAGCAGAGAAACGGAAAAAGAGAGAAACGAAGAAGCAGAGAAGCAGAAAAGCAGAAAAATGAAGAAACAAAAAAACTAAAAAACAGAGAATAAAAGGAACCGCCAAACAAAGAAATGGAACTCAAGTGCTAGGAAAACTACAACTTAGTGATGCCGAACCGGTTTTGTGTAGCCTGAGGACGTCAGTGTATATTTTATTACCCAACACAAACTGCTGAAGCGCAACTAGTTGAAATTTAAGCACATGCACAGCAAACATATCCATTAAGGGCAAACGCCCCCACGGCCACCGGTGGTAGTGGAAGATGAGAACCTTTCCAAGAATGCCACTCCAAACTATTAATACCGTTCAGTCAGAGCAGCATCACTTCTTCGCACAGAGCCAAGATTTTCCGTCGCTACTACCATCTTAGAAGGGAACCTGGAGGTTTAAGAGTCTATGTATAGTGCCGAAAAAGGGCATCGTGACGAACAGAGGCCCAACTCACTGAACGCAAAGCCCCTGCATCTCGGCCACATTGGTCCATGAGAAAAAGCCGTGATCAGTGGAAATTTGAGTTGTGATTCCCTGAATGCGGCCGCCAGGACATTGCTCTTTTAGCGACTTCAAACACTGATCCACATAATTGGTTTCAGTGACAAATCCCATCACCGTAAACTGTTCGGCGCGAGCTTTCACCAATCGCCCTTGATTGTAAGCTTTGTAAGTCGGTGAAAAATCACTCACATGGGAAAGATGAAGACTATGGGTGCAACCCGCCCCCAAAGCAAAAATGACTAAAACTAAAAATCCCTTCAAAGCCCTCATCGTTTCGCTCGCGCTCTTTTTGCTTGATTGGCTTGGATGCAGTAGCCGGTGGCGGTGACCTGCTTTTTCCAGACTATATATAAGAAGTAATTGATGTTTTCGTCTTTGGTTAAAATCCCAGTCACTTTTCCATTCGGACACTTCTGTTTGAGTTCCTCAACCAGATTATCGACGAAATCATTGTCGAAATTAAATCCCAAAAAGATGGTTCGACTCGTCTGAACCTGCACTTCATTTTTGCGATCCGCTGGAATCGGTGTCAGCGAAACACTATTGATCGTCGCGCAGCCACTTAAGAAGGCCATGCTTAATAAACCAAGAATCAACTTTTTCATTTATCCACCCTTTGGAAGAAGGCAATAGCCTGTGACTTTAACAATCTCACCAGAAATCACTGGGTATTTTCGAGTTTCACGAATCGAGGTCAAACCAGTGACTTTGCCGCTCGGGCATTTTTCATAAATCATCTGAATGAGGTTTTTTGCATAATCTTTGACGTAAACTGGATTTCCAGTTCTTGGACCCATCTGGAAGGCACCAATGGCGGCAGCAATCGAATCTGCACCTTCCTTTTGGCTGTCTTTCAAGAAGACTTTGGAAATCTCTGTCGCTTCGCCAATATTGATCCCATTCTCACTGATTTTTATATCAAATGGTTTTTGAACGAAAGCGGGATGACTTTCCACATCACCAACTTGCACATGGTGAAGTTGCGCGCATGAACACAATATAAAGAGAGCAGGAACTAAGAAGAGATTTTTTAACATGATTTTAAGCTTAGAATTACTCGCTGAGTGTTTCAAACTCTTTGGGGCTTTGTGGTTGTAATTTTTTGAGTTCAGCTTCGAGCTCTTCAAAATTTGGATTTTGGCCCGGGCGAAGCTTTTGAACGAGAACTCCATTTTCAAAAACTAAGATCGCGCGCTCGGACGGTTGGGATCCAGACAGCTCATAGAACCAGTAGTCACGTCCATCTTTGCGCCAACTTCTTTGTGGACCACCTAAAGTTTCAACGATCAAGGATTTTGACTCTCCAATTGGAGCTTCGCTTGGCTTCCATGGAGCTTGAGCACAGTGAAGGAGAGCCAATGAGGTCAAAAGCACACACAAAAATTTCATAGTATTTGGATCAGTGACATGACTTTTTTGGAAACGCCATCGGCGATGCGTTAGCGGAAGAGATTTAAAGACGCGTGACTCTCTAAGTTGTCGGTGCTAGCTTGTTTTTCAAAATTGTTTAAAAAATCGGACGATTCGCGGATTTAGAGGAAGGTCGCTATGCAAGAGGACACTTACAACAAAGGCGGATTCCAGGCCTTCGTTTTTTCAATGTTGTTTTCACTGGGCTTTATGGCTTACGTGGCTCTTTTTTCAGGAGGGGTCGATCTCAAAGAAATTCCTGTTGAAGCCACTCCAGATGAACAGGTTTTAGCGGAAGGCGGCGCACCCGGTGCACCCGTGGATGTTTCGCAAGTCCAAGAGCCTTGGGTTTCCTCTGACGATCTCATTGCTCACGGTCAAAAAGTTTATCAAATGAACTGTGCCGTTTGCCATGGAGCCGAAGGAAAAGGCGATGGTGCTGCAGGTGCAGGATTGAATCCTCCGCCACGAAATTTAGTGGCAGGGAAATGGGTGCAAGGTGGAGACTCCATCTCACTTCATAAAACTGTTACGAATGGAATTCCTGGAACATCCATGGCGGCATTTGGGCATTTGCCGAACGTGGATCGCTGGGCAATGGTTCATTGGATTCACTCGATCACTGAGAATCGAGTGGAAGACAATGAGGCCGCGCTAGCAGAGTATGGAGCCTCAACGAAATAATGAAATTAAACTTACTCTCCTCTTCTCTTTTTCTAAGCCTGACCGTCTTGCTGAGCTCATTAGCGAACGCTCAAACGAATCGTCCGGCTTATGATCCCAAAAATCCTTTGGTGACTGGTCATGAAGTGCCTAAAGATTTAGAAGAGCTGGGCGTGGATGAAAATCTTGGCGGACAGTTGGATCTGTCATTGCCGTTTGTTTCGGACACAGGTGACGCGGTAACACTTGGACAATATTTCAATGGCACGAAGCCCGTGTTGATGGCGATGGTCTATTACACCTGTCCAAGCCTATGTAATCATCATTTGAATGCACTCAACGATGCCATGAAGCAGCTCGAATGGAGCGCTGGGGATCAGTTTGACGTGGTTGCAATAAGTATGAATCACAGAGAGGGCCCAGAGGTCGCAGCGGCCAAAAAGCAAAGCTATATAAAGGACTATGGGCGCCCAGAGTCTGCCAAGGGCTGGCACTTCCTAACTGGAACAGAAGAAAACGTGGCAAAAATTGCAGATCAGTTCGGATTTAAATTTCGTTGGATCGAGGATCAGGAGCAGTACGCTCACGCTGCTGTGGCTTATGTCACAACTCCCGGTGGGCAAATATCGCGTTATCTTTATGGACTTGGCGTAGAGCCTGGCACCTTGAGAATGTCGCTCCTTGAGGCATCAAATGGCAAGATCGGCTCCGTCATGGACCAGATTCTCATGTTTTGTTTACAGTTTGATCCTGCAAAGAACAAATACACCCTTTATGCTTGGAATCTCATGCGACTGGGTGGCGGATTGATCTTACTGGTTTTGGCGGTATTACTTGTGCCCATGTGGCTGAGAGAGAAAAAATCTCAGTCGGTGGCTTAAAGGGAGTGGTGTAGATTATGTGGTGGTTACTCATTCAAACAGCACAGGCAACGAAGACGTTCATGCCTCCTGCAGCAACAGACGTGGCTGTCAGTGTGGATGGAATTTATAGTTTTTTCCTCTGGGCGAGCTTTGTCTCTTGTGTGCTCGTTATCGGCGGGATGATGTACTTTGCGTTTAAATACAAACGAACACCGAACACCAAGTCGGCGTACATTTCTCATAATAACCTTCTTGAGTTTTTGTGGTCGTTTGTTCCCTTTTTGATCTTTATGGCGCTTTTTGTGTGGGGTTGGATCGTCTACTCACAAATGAGAACATTCCCCGAAGATTCGATGGAAGTTGCTGTCCAAGCACAAAGTTGGAACTGGACGTTCACATATAAAAATGGCCGCTCCACTTCGGGAGAACTTGTTATTCCGGTGGATACACCAATTAAGCTGGTGATGAGTTCAACAGATGTTCTTCACTCGTTCTTCGTGCCGGCTTTCCGTATTAAACAAGACACCATTCCTGGCCGTTACACCGCGGTTTGGTTTCAACCGAAATACAAAGGTGAGTACCAGATCTTCTGTACGGAATTTTGCGGAGATCAGCACTCTTCGATGCTTGCAAAACTGCGTGTTGTGGATCGTGCTGAATTTGATGAGTGGCTTTCGCATGACCCTTATCAGAATCTAAGCATGGCGGAAGTTGGACAAAAGATTTTCAATACTCGATGTGCGGTTTGTCACCAAACAACCGATCAACGACTTGTTGGTCCGGGCCTTAAGGGACTGTTTGGGAGTGAGCGAAAATTCGCTGATGGAACAACGACAATCGCGGATGAAAACTACATCCGTGAGTCGATTCTTAACCCGAATGCAAAAATTGTAGAGAGCTTTCCGTCGGGGCAAATGCCAACATTTGCTGGGCAGTTGGATGAACAAGAAATGTTAGGCGTTATCGAATATTTTAAAACTTTGAAGTAAGAAGCGAGGAAATCAAATGGGTTCAGCACCTGGAGTCAATTATCTAAATGAAAAATCAGGAATAATGTCCTGGCTGACGAGCCTTGATCATAAGCGGATCGGGGTCATGTATATGATCGCCGTACTCACCTTTTTCTTTATTGGTGGTGTGTTTGCGATGCTGATCCGCTGGGAGCTGTTCAGCAGTGGGAAGGACATTGTTGATGCAGGGACTTACAATCAGTTGATGACGTTCCATGGCGCGATCATGTCGTTCATGGTGATCATACCAGGAGTACCAGCTTTCCTTGGGAATTTCCTCTTACCGCTGCACATTGGGGCTAAGGATGTGGCCTTTCCGAGAGTCAATCTCATTAGCTGGTACTGTCTGGTTATTGGAGCAGGGGTCGCCTTCTTTTCATTGATTTTTAACGGAGCCGATACGGGCTGGACTTTCTACACGCCTTATTCGATCAAAACCGACAATGGTACAATTTTGCTCGTCGCCGGCGCATTCATTATGGGCTTTTCTTCGATCCTTACCGGATTGAACTTTATTGTGACGGTTCATAAGCTGCGTGCACCAGGAATGACATTCTTTAGAATGCCACTTTTTGTTTGGGCGCTTTACGCAACGGCCATCATTCAAGTTCTTGCAACTCCGGTTCTTGGAATCACGCTTCTATTGCTGATCGCCGAGCGACTTTTGGGTATTGGGATCTTTGATTCAAGCATGGGTGGAGACCCTGTTCTCTTCCAACACTTTTTCTGGTTCTATTCGCATCCTGCGGTTTACATCATGATTATTCCAGCGATGGGAATCATCAGTGAATTGATCACCTGTTATTCACGAAAGACGATTTTTGGATATCGTGCGATTGCGTGGTCTTCAGTGGGTATCGCTGCAGTGAGCTTCTTCGTTTGGGGTCACCACATGTTTGTGAGTGGCCAATCCGAAGTGGCCGGGATTGTTTTTTCATTTTTGACAATGCTTGTGGGTGTTCCAACGGCGATCAAAGTTTTCAACTGGGTGGCCACTCTTTATAAGAGTTCCATCATCTTCAATGCGCCAATGCTGTTTACTCTTGGTTTCATCTTCCTTTTCACCATTGGTGGTGTGACTGGGATTATTCTTGCAGTCACGGCGGTAGATGTTCACTTCCACGATACTTACTTTGTGGTTGCGCACTTTCACTATGTGATGGTGGGAGGAACTCTAATGGCCATCACGGGCGGAATTTATCACTGGCTGCCAAAGATGTTCGGTCGAATGTATAACGATACGATTGGGCGTTTATCATTTGTCTTTATTTTCATCGGCTTCAACGTCACTTTCTTTCCGCAGTTCATTCTTGGAGCGATGGGAATGCCAAGACGTTATTACGATTATCTTCCAGCTTTTGAACCGCTGAATAGAATCTCATCTATCGGTGCATGGACCATTGGAATTGGATTTTTAATTGCTCTTTATGTGGTGATTGATTGCCTTGTGCGAGGAAAGAAGGCCCCGGACAATCCTTGGGGAGCCAAAACTCTCGAGTGGACCACTTCTTCTCCACCGCCACATGAAAATTTCACGACTCAGCCTGTTGTAACTGGAGGTCCATATGAGTACAGGTAATTCGGCCGTTTACGAACATCAGACGGCACATCACTACGAGAGTGCCGAGGCTGAATACAACACCAGCAAGTTTGGTCTTTGGGTCTTCCTGATGACTGAAATCTTGATGTTTGGTGGTCTCTTTGTGGGATATGTGATTTTCCATCATCTCTATCCAGAAACATTTATGACGGGTTCGACCTTTTTGGATTGGAGACTTGGAACGCTCAACACAGTTGTGCTGATCTTTAGCTCTCTGACCATGGCATTGAGTATTTATTATGCTCAAATCGGCAAGAAAGCGATGGTCCTTTACAATCTATATGCCACCCTCTTTTGTGGCGTGATATTTATGATGGTAAAGGCCTACGAGTACTCACATAAATTTCACGAAGGCCTACTTCCTGGACGGTTTTTCGATCACGCAGTGGAGGGTGTCGCGAATTTACCGATCTATTTCTCATTTTATTTTATGATGACAGGTCTTCACGGAACTCACGTCTTGATCGGAATGGGATTTATCACTTGGTTGATCGTTCGTGCGCACAAGGGACACTTTGGGCCGAAGTATTGGACACCGCTTGAGTGCGTTGGGCTTTTTTGGCATTTGATTGACTTGATTTGGATTTATTTATTCCCACTGCTTTATCTTGTGGGTTAAGGGGAAAAATTATGAGTGCACATTCTTCACACAGTTCTCATCATCACATCATCCCGCTTAAGACCTACTTAGGGGTTTTTGGGGCATTATTGGTTTTAACCGTTATTACGGTCGCAGCCGCACAGTTTGATTTTGGAGCGATGAATGGTGTTGTGGCGATGGTGATTGCATCGACGAAGGCTTTTTTCGTTTTAGCTTATTTCATGCATCTTAAGTACGATGAGAAGACTTTTATCGTTTGCTTTGCGCTTTCCATTTTCTTTCTTGTGCTCATGTATTTTCTGAGCTTTTTGGATATCGTTACACGAATCGTTTATCCAAATGTTCTTTAAGTTGGCATAGTTTCAGCCATAGGGTAGGGTCTTGCCATGTTCAAGGCCTACCTCACTCTAACCAAATCCGGCATTATTATATTTACCTTAGTCAGTGCACTCGCTGGCTATGGTGTGAGTTTAAATCCCACTGAACTCTTTGATCCCCTCATTCCACTCTTTCTTATATTTGGCCTTTATTTTGTTTCTGCCGGCAGTTTTGCTCTCAATCAGGCGCAAGAGTGGAAGACCGATGCATTGATGAATCGAACGAAAGATCGTCCGATTCCGCAGAAAATTTTCCTGCCGTGGCAAGTTTATATCTTAAGTATCGTGTTTATAGTTCTTGGGCTAATTACGCTTCTTGCACTTGGTGTATGGCCTGCGCTTTTAGCTCTCATTACAGTTATCCTTTACAACGGCATTTACACTTTGTTTTGGAAAAGATACTGGGCATTTGGAGCCGTTCCCGGCGCTATTCCTGGGGCCATGCCCGTTTTGATTGGATATGCTGTGAATGACGTCGCCTTATGGTCGCCAGAGAGTTTCTATCTCTTTATGGTCATGTTCTTGTGGCAGATGCCGCACTTTTGGAGTTTGGCCATTCGCTATAAAGAGGATTACGAAAAAGGTGGGATTCCCGTTCTTCCTTCGCAACTCGGGGTGGAGCGTACACTTTATCACATGGGTCTTTACCTTCTGACCTATGTGGGAGTTGCGCTGGCGGCACCGTGGTTTCTGCAAGTGAATCTGCTTTATGTATTTTTAGTTCTTCCAGTGACATTGAAATTAATCTGGGAGTTTTTTAGATACTTCGCTTCAGGCGCAAGAGACTCCTGGATTCGCTTCTTTCTTTGGATCAATTTGAGCTTGCTTGTTTATTTGTTAGTTCCAGTGGCTGACCGCTGGATTTACTTTTGGATGACAGGACGAATTTAAAATGACGAAGAATAATCCTTATGATCTCCCGCACTGGTTTTTAAAAACCTTTAAATTCCTGCTTTTTGAAGTTTTATTTCTGATTGCACTGGGTGGTTCAGTCCGAGTGATGAATGCCGGTCTTGCATGCCCGGATTGGCCACTTTGTTTTGGAGATTTTATTCCGGATTACCATCCACAGGTGTATCTGGAATTTCTTCACCGCGTGCTGGCTGGTTTTATTGCGCTCGTCACTTCTTTTCTTTCTCTCTATTTAATGAAAAAGCCAAAGGTTCCACTCTCAATAAAATTTCTTGGTGGCTTCAATATTGCTCTTCTTTTAGCGCAGGTGATTCTTGGGGGACTGACCGTTTTATGGCAGCTTCACTCGAAAGTCGTTGCTGCTCACTTGGGTCTTGCAACAACATTCTTTGCGATTTTGGTTTGGATGTATTTCACTCTGACAGCGCCAGATAAATCTTCGCAGCAGAACGATTCAACCCGAACACTGGCTTCAGTCAAGTGGCTCAGTGGAGCATTGGTGGCTGTGGTCTTCACACAGATCATCTTGGGCGGGCTTGTTGCTTCTCACTACGCCTCTTTGGTTTGTACGGATTTTCCAACCTGTCATGGAGAGTGGTTTCCAACCTTTCGGGGAATCATTGGGCTTCATGTGATCCATAGAACATTTGCATACTTCGTTGTCGCATTTGGGCTGTTTTATTTTTATTGGGCACGCAAGAAATCAACCGATCCGTCCATTAAAAAGGCTGCGATGTACTTTGTGGTTTTGGTCTTGGCTCAATTTGGCGTAGGAATATTAAACGTCATTCTTCACACGCCACCGCTGATTGCAGTTGTCCATTTAACGGTCGCAACCGCTTTGCTTGGAGTCTCCACATTTGCCCTTCGCCGCTCGACCTTATTCTGAGTCGGGTTGGTTTGCGGGATGTGCTCTTTGCACAGCCGGATGATTTTCCAGTGTGGAATAGATTTTATAAATCGTTTTGAAGGCCTGTGGATCGACGCCAAATCTTAAAACAGAGAAAATCTGTGGGATCAGAAAACAATCCGCGGCCGTCCACTCATCACCAAAGCAATGACTGCCAGAAGTGGATTCAAGAATCTGATCCAGAGCACTTAAGCCGGATGTCGCCCACTTCACCACCCAAGCTTTTTGTCCGTCTTTATCAATTCCCAAACTCTCAAGATGTTGAAGAACTTTTAAGTTTTGTAAGGGTTGGATTCCACTGTTAATAAGCTCGCAAACCTGAAGAATTTTTGCCTCTGCAGAGATATCTGTTGGGAAAAGGCGGGGAGTGTTTTCGATGTCATCGAGATATTTAATAATGGCCATACTCTCTGAAAGAATCAGATTTCCATGAACCAATGCCGGAACATGTTTCATGGGGTTGAGTTTGGTGAAGAAATCACTTTTTTGCTGACCGCCTTCGTTCAGTAAGTGGATTCCCTTGTATTCGTACTTAAGATTCTTCAGCTCAAGTGCAATTCGCACTCGATAAGAGGCCGAGCTTCTAAAGTAACTATAGAGAATGATTCCACTTTTTCGATCCATAAGGCCTCCTGTTGTGGCGCGGCGAGCCGTGATACATCGCCCTTTTTCTGCGAAAAACGACCAATTATGAAATTAGCAAGCTTAAAAAGCGCTCATCGCGATGGTGAGCTTATCGTTGTTTCTAAAGACAATCAAAGAGCAGTGAAGGCCTCGCACGTGGCGCCAAGTTTACGCGAAGCTATTGAAAACTGGTCCGAGTGCAAACCTAAACTCGAGGAGATCTACAATTCATTAAATGATGGAAAGGCGGAAGGCGCGTTCCCGGTGGATGCGACAAACCTTCATTCTCCACTCCCAAGAGCCTTTCAGTGGGCTGATGGCTCGGCATTCATCCATCATATTCGCTTGGTTCGAATGGCCAGAAATGCTCCACTTCCTGAAACTTTAGAAACTGTCCCTTTGATGTATCAAGGCGGCAGTGATTCCTTTTTGGCTCCACTTGAGGACATCCCGCAAATCGATTTTGCTCACGGAACAGATTTTGAGGGTGAAGTGGGTGTTGTTCTTGATGATGTGCCAATGGGTGTAAGTCCTGAAGAAGCACTTGAGAAGATCATCTTATTTGTGATCATCAATGATGTTTCCCTTCGTGGACTTATTCCAGAAGAACTCGCACAAGGTTTTGGATTTTTTCAAAGCAAACCGTCTTCGGCGTTTGCGCCATTTGCTGTAACTAAAGATGAGCTGAACGGATCTTATCAAAGTGGAAGAATTCATTTGCCACTCCATGTGACTTACAATGGTGAATTCTTCGGGAAAGCGAATGCCGGTGAAATGCACTTTCACTTTGGACAGTTGATCGCACACGCGGCTCGCACTCGTCCTCTGGCTGCTGGAACGATCATTGGAAGTGGAACTGTTTCCAATGAGAATCCAGAAGCTGGAAGCAGCTGTCTTGCGGAAAAAAGAATGCTTGAAAAGATCAATGAAGGGGCAATCAAAACTCCATTTATGAAAGTTGGAGACACCATTAAGATGGAGATGTTTGATTCTCATGGCCGCAATATTTTTGGAACTATAGAGCAGAAAGTTGCAGCCTATAAAAAATAAAGCTCGAGTACTAGTCCTGGCTTCGGGAAATGGATCGACCTTCGAGGCCCTTGTTCAGTATTCAAAAAACCCAAAGGCTTGTTTTGAAGTCGTGGGTCTTATTTCTAATAATCCAAGTGCATTCGCACTCACGCGCGCAAAGAATCTCAAAATTCCAGATCAGTTCATTCCCTATCAAGCCGCGAATCGGGGCAATTTTTTTGAGAAAGCCAATGAGTTTGCAAAGAAGTTGAAAGCCGATGTGATTGCGTTGGCTGGGTTTTTACTTCTTGTCCGTGACCCTCTTTTAAAATCTTACTCTGGGCGTATCTTAAACACTCATCCCGCACTCCTTCCATTATTTGGAGGGAAGGGCATGTATGGTGATCGAGTTCATCAGGCGGTTATTCATGCCGGACATAAAGAATCCGGAGTCACGATTCATCTTGTCGATGAGGTTTACGACAACGGGGAAATTTTAGCAGTTCATAAAGTTCCTGTGATAGAGGGTGACGACTACCGGACTCTATCCGAGCGTGTGCGAGATGAGGAAAAGCGCGCCTATCCAGAAGTCCTCAACCAGTTCGTGACATCACTGGGTTTCTCTTGATACCGTTTGAATTCATTTTCCCATAAGAGCAGTTTCAACAAGGGGGATATTGTGAAACAGAGTCTTATTTGGGTTGCTTGTTGCGCAATTCTTTTAAACATTTCTTGTACTAAAAAAGGTCCTTCCCAAGATGAACTCAATGAAATTCGTATAGGACAATTTGGCTCCATGACTGGCGCTGAGGCGACATTCGGCCGAAGCACAGACAAAGGGATTCGCCTCGCTATTGATGCGAAAAATGAGCAAGGCGGAATCAAAGGAAAAAAGATCCGACTCATCACCGAAGACAACCAAGGCAAACCCGATGAAGCAGCAGCAGTGGTTAAAAAACTAATCACACAAGATCAGGTGATTGCAATTCTTGGTGAGGTTGCGAGCAATAGATCACTGGCCGCAGCTCCGATCGCTCAGCAATTTCGCATTCCTATGATCACACCAAGTTCGACCAATCCAAAAGTGACTGAAATTGGTGATTATGTTTTTCGCGTCTGCTTTATCGATCCCTTTCAAGGACCGGTCATGGCAAAATTCGCTTTTGAAAATTTAAAAGTAAAAAAGGTCGCTGTCTTAAAAGATCTGCGATCGGATTACAGTATGGGATTGACTGAATTTTTCATAGCGAAGTTCAAAGAGCTGGGTGGAACAGTGACTTCCGTTCAGACATTTCAAACCGGTGATACGGATTTCAAAGCACAGCTCACAAGTATTCGCAGCGAAAATCCAGATGGGATCTTTATTCCAGCTTATTATACAGAAGTGGGTCTTATTGCACGACAAGCACGACAACTGGGAATCAAGGCGACTCTCCTAGGTGGAGATGGATGGGATAGTCCAAAGCTTTTTGAGATTGGCGGAGACTCCTTAGAAGGGGCTTATTTCGCAAACCACTACAGTCCAGAAAGCTCCAATCCAGCTACTCAGGAATTCATTGCAGCTTTTAAGAAACGGTATGGCGATACTCCGGATGGTTTGGCGGCAGCGGGATATGATGCCGCTCGCGTTCTCATTCAGGCCCTGGAATCTGTGGATTCGCTAACATCTGAAAATATTCGGGATGCCATTGCAAAAACGACGGACTTTAAAGGAGCGACGGGAAATATCACAATCGATGCGGACCGAAATGCAGATAAGGATGCCTTTATTGTTCAGGTTAAGAACAACACTCAAAAGTTCGTTACGATCTTGAGACCTTAAGGAGAATATCTTGGAAGAGTTTTTCCAACATATTCTCAACGGTTTGAATCTCGGTGCTATTTATGCGCTGATCGCGCTTGGATACACCATGGTCTATGGTGTTCTTCAGCTGATTAACTTCGCACATGCCGAAGTTTATATGCTTGGTGCTTTTTCTGTTTATTACACCAATAAAGCTTTGGATCTAAGTTCCAATCCGGGGTGGGCTTCTTTTGCATGTGCCCTCTTGGTGGCGGTTTTTGTTTGCTCAATCGTAGGTCTAGTTATCGAGAGGTTTGCTTATCGACCGCTCCGATCTTCACCGCGATTAAATGTTCTCATCACTGCGATTGG
This sequence comes from uncultured Pseudobdellovibrionaceae bacterium, assembly GCA_964636785.1. GTDB lineage: Bacteria > Bdellovibrionota > Bdellovibrionia > Bdellovibrionales > UBA1609 > UBA6776. The sequence continues at coordinate 14,242 of CAZWVK010000012.1, forward strand.
TGTGAGCCTATTCTTACAGTTTTCTGGACAGCTTTTGTTTGGTGCGGATCCTAAACTCTTTCCTGAAGTTCTTGAGGACTTCCAAATTGCACAAATTGGACGTATTCAAATTCATTACTTCGATCTCACAATCCTTGGTGTTTCAATGGCAGCGATGGCAGGCCTTCACTTTTTGATTTACCACACCAAGCTTGGTGCTGCGATTCGTGCGGTTCGCTTTAGTCAGCGATCAGCCACTCTTATGGGAATCAATGTCAGTCTGATTATTTCAATTGTCTTTATTCTTGGCTCCTCACTGGCGGGAATTGGAGCTGTTCTTGTGGGTTTAAAGTATCCAAAGATCGATCCGCTCATGGGTATGCTTATTGGCTTAAAAGCGTTTGTAGCGGCGGTTTTGGGGGGAATTGGCAGTCTTCCCGGTGCAATGGTTGGGGGACTCTTGGTGGGTCTTTGCGAAGAGATGGTGGTTGCTTACCTGAGTAGTACTTATAGAGATGCACTGGCCTTTGGATTATTGATCGCAATTCTTGTTTTTAAACCTTCAGGTCTTTTTGGGAAGTATCAAGTGGAGAAGGTTTAATGATGCGTTGGATTCCGACCACATTATTGCAAGTGATTCTATTCTCTCTCTTTCTGGCCTGGGTTTCTCAAAACACACTCAATTCTTATCAGCAGCTGATCTTAAGTTATTTAGCCATCAATATAATTCTCGCGACCAGCTTAAACCTAGTGAATGGTTTTTGTGGACAGTTCTCTTTGGGCCACGCGGGATTTATGGCGATTGGTGCCTATGTCTCAGGAGTTTTAAGCCTAAATTTTAAATTCTTTGAAGGAAGCCTTCATTTTCTCAATTTTCCTGTTTACGCCGTTGCTGGTGGCTTACTGGCTGGCGTGGCGGGGTTTTTAGTCGGTGTTCCTTCTTTGAGACTCCGAGGGGATTATTTGGCCATTGTGACTTTGGGCTTTGGAGAAATCATTCGTGTGATCCTTTTGAATATGGAATCTGTAGGAGGAGCACGAGGACTCTATGGAGTTCCTGGTCCGCAAAGCTTCTTTATTGGTTCAAGCTTGGCCTTTGTGTTTGCGGGAGTCACTTGTGTCGCTATATGGAGATTAACTCAGAGCTCTTATGGCCGAGCTTTCTTAAGTGTGCGCGAAGATGAGATTGCATCGGAATGTATGGGTGTGAACACGACTCGAACAAAAGTCTTTGCGTTTGTGGTCTCTAGTTTTTTTGCTGGCGTTGGTGGTTCTCTTTTTGCCCACACAACGAATTATCTCAATCCGGCAAGCTTTCAATTTATGAAAAGTGTGGATGTCGTTATAATGGTGGTCTTGGGTGGAATGGGCAGCCTTAGCGGTTCCATTATCGCTGCAGCCTTTGTAACCATACTTCCTGAGGCTCTAAGGCCATTGCAAGAGTACACAGGCCTTGATCTAAGGATGGTCATATATTCACTCTCACTTATTCTTTTGATGATTCTTAGGCCCCAAGGGCTTCTTGGAACGAGAGAGTTGAAAGACCTGATCAAAGGAAAGAAGGTCACTCAATGAGTACTCTTCTTCAATTGAAAGACACATCCATTCGGTTTGGCGGACTTAAAGTTTTAAACAAACTGAATATTTCTATTGAACCGGGTGAGCTTGTTGGGCTGATCGGTCCGAATGGGGCTGGAAAGACCACAGTTTTTAATATCATCTCCGGAATCTATTCGCCGACATCTGGAGATGTTTTTTTACATGGTGAAAGCATCAAAGAGAAAAAGCCTTATTATATTGCCAGAAGTGGTGTTGTAAGGACTTTTCAAAATATCCGACTTTTCTCCACGCTAACGGTGATTCAAAATATCGGAATCGCTATGCATAAGTCCGGACCTTATAGCTTTTGGTCTGCGATTTTTAAAACCAAGAAGTTCTATGAGTTTGAGAAACAATACCGAAAGAAAGCCAATGAGCTACTAGAGATTTTCAATCTTGCTCATCTTGGTAATGAAGAAGCGGGGAGTTTGCCCTATGGCGTGCAAAGGAAAATCGAAATCATCAGAGCATTGGCATCCGATCCCAAGCTTCTTCTTTTGGATGAGCCAGCCGCTGGTTTAAACCATGCTGAAACCGATGACCTTATGCGATTGATTCGCCAGATTCGTGATGAATTTAATTTATCTGTTCTATTGATTGAACATGATATGAAGCTTGTTATGGGAATTTGTGAGCGCATCTTCGTACTTGATCACGGTGAAATCATCGCAGCAGGAAAACCATCAGAAATTCGCTCGAATCCAAAAGTGATTGAGGCTTATCTTGGAAGTGAGGAGCTTCATGGATAAGCCCATTCTTAAAGTCACAGATCTTAAAGTCAGGTATGGCCCTGTTGAAGCCGTGAAGGGAATTTCTTTCCAGGTTGGTCATGGTGAAATCGTCTCATTGATTGGCGCGAACGGAGCTGGAAAAACTTCGGTGTTGAGGGCTTTATCTGGTCTTATTGATTTTAACGGACAGATTGAATTTCTTGGTGAATCCTTAAATAAATGTCCAGCGCATAAAATCGTCTCTCAAGGACTTGTTCATGCTCCGGAAGGACGGGGCATTTTCTTAAATCTCACAGTCAAAGAGAACTTAGAGCTCGGAGCTTATCTTAGAAGAGATTCCCAGAAAGTTAAAAAAGATATCGAAGAGTGCTTGAATTTATTTCCGCGATTAAGAGAGCGAATCTCACAGTATGCAGGGACCTTATCGGGTGGCGAGCAACAGATGCTTGCCATCTCAAGATCACTACTTTCAAAACCAAAGTTATTGATGCTCGATGAGCCATCTCTGGGCCTTGCTCCGAAAATCGTTCAACAGATTTTTGAGATCATTCGAAAGCTCAATGCAGAGGATGGATTAACGATTCTTTTGGTTGAGCAGAATGCATCTATGGCACTGAAGTCGTCTCATCGAGCCTATGTTTTGGAGACGGGTGAAATTGCAATCACTGGAAAAGGGTCGGAGCTCCTTGAAAGTCCAAAGATTCGTGAAGCTTACCTCGGTGGTTAGAAAATTCGATAGATTTCAAAGTAGTTGCCAGAAATGTCTATTGACATATATTCGAACTTTGACTTTAGGTTGACTAGTGAATTCATTTCTCGTCGATTATTATTTTTATATACTATAAAAACTTCGCGGTTGATGCTTGCTTGGTGAGCTAAGACTTTTTCAATAAATGGTGTGAAAACCTCATCTGAGAAAGGATCATTTAAAAATATAAATGCTTCATCCGAGAGAGATTCTGTCCGGAATCTCATTAGAAGTGATTCTACGACTTTTCATAAAAATGCCACTGACATTTTAGGGCACACCAATGAAAAACCTATGTGATAGATTTGCTGGATGAAATATTTTGCAGAAAGGCCATAGTCAGTAAGAGGCTGAATTAACTTGATTTTTTTTAAGTTGTCCGAGCAGAGGCTCACTATGAATTACGGAACCCCAATTGCTCTGAAAATTATTAGGGTTGTGAATATCGAGGTGAAGCATAGATGGTTATAAAGAATACTAAATCTTTATTCTTAATAATGATAATTTTTTTTAGCGTTTTCGTAGTCGCCGAGGAGGTCGATCCAGAGCCATGGGTTCAAACCGCGCAATTGGAATTCCCAGAATGGTATTCTGACGCCTACCATGAGTATATTCAGCAACACGGCCGATTCAATACTTTCGAAGATCAAATGCGGTTTCGAAAGGATGCTTGGACTTTCTTTATCGAAACTCGAAGGCTGGAAATTGATTCAGTACTCGACGAAGTCACTCCAGAAGACCTTCTTAAGGAGAATCTGGTTGAGGTTGCGGCTGTTAAAGTTTCTGATCGTATAAAGAGACAAATCTTAAAAAGTGGTGTTCCAGAAAAGGCATTCAGTCGTGCTTTATCGAAGATGGGATCTTCTCGAGTAAAAAAGAGAGATCGACTGGTGATTATTGATTTCAGCAAGCCGGCAACACAAAAGCGATTCTATTACATCAACCTTAAAAGTGGATCTGTTGAGAAGCATCGTGTGGCCCATGGTAAAAATAGCGGCGGAAAAGGTGCTAAGGCCACTAGTTTCAGCAGTAAATCCGGATCAAATAAAACTCCACCCGGATTTCATGTGACGCTGGGTCTTGGAGAATATAGAAAGAAATGGCAGAGCCGCTACCTTCTTTTAGATGGAATTGAATCTTCCAATAGGAACAGCAGAGCCCGGGAAATCATATCTCATGGAGCTAGGTATGTGGCTGGTGGCGGACGAAGCAATGGCTGTCCTGCGCTTGAGCCGAGTGTTGCTAAGCGACTTTTTCCGATTCTAACCGGTGGCGTTCTTTGGTACCACTACACAGGAAAATAATTGCCACCTTGGTTTTTAATTTAAGAACTGACGTGGCGATGTTTTTCGACTCCAATTAAAAACAAGTCCAGTCATAATCGCAGACAGTAAAATTAGACCTGTAATTAGAAAAAGAGGTGTCGAGAGCTTCCAGTGCAAACGTGCTTCAAAAATTCGGTCTAATATCATCACTGAAAGAATTGCGCTTCCCGTGAGTCCAATGAATAGGGAAACCGTGCTTAAGAAGAGCTGTTCAAGCAGAACTTTCTTTGCCAAAAAGGTTGAGTCTGCCCCAAGAATCCTAAGAAGGTTTAGGTCCTTCTGGTTTTCAAAAAAATGATAACGAGTCACACTGAATAAAATAAATAAGCCCGCAATAAGCACAAGTAGAGCGGTCAGAAACAAAGCCTGAGCCATCTGTCCCGTGATGTCTTTGATCATGGAAATCACATCGTCCAGATTGATAAAAGACACATTTGGAAAGTCCTTGTTGAACTGCGAAATGAGAGACTGGGAATTTACTTCGCCTTTTCCAGTGATTCCAGCCAGCCAGGTTTTTGGAGCATCTTCCAGAAATCCAGGTTGGGTCACGATAAAGAAATTGGGAAGAAACGTGGTCCAGGAAACCCGTCTTAGATTTTTAACGACACCCTCAACAGTCATTCCCTGAATGTCCATTTCAATCCGATCACCAAGAGAAATATCGACCCGCTTTGCATAATCCTCTTCAACAGAAAGCTCCAATGGCGTCCCAGGCTTATAGAGTTCAGATAAGGGCTCACCTGCCGTTAATTCCTCGCCGGGTTGAAGGTCTGCACGATATGAAAGATTCAGCCCGCGATTTCGAAATCGCGCTTCTTCCTCTTGCTCTCTGGTTTCAAAGCGATTCTCATCCACACTTTGTTCATAGGCCTGACCATTGATGGAAAGCATCTTGGCGCGAACCATCGGAGAGGGGCGAAGGAGCTCCAGTCCTGATTCAGCAACGGCTTTTTTCAAAGGCTCGACTTGCTCATCTTGAATATCAAAAAGAAAGTAATCCGGAATTTCCGAATCCTTTCCGATCTCAAGCTGCTTTTGAAGCGAGTGCTCAATTTGCGAAATGGTATTGATCATTAAAACACTCAGTGTCAGCACAGAAAACAAGATGAGCTGAGTTCTGCGTTTTCCTCTCATTTCCTGAAAGGCCAATTTTATCCAGGACTGCACTCGGGCACGACTCATCAGTTCGATTAAGAAAACACCAATTGATCCTGTCACGAAAAAGACAGTCAAAGTCCCTAGACTAAAAAAACCAGCCAATCGAAAAGATTTTGCCAGTAAGAAACTAACAAACATGACAAAGGCAAATGAAAGCACAAACACCAAGGAAGACGCGCGGTTCAGATTGATTCGTTTGGCATTTTCATCAAGAAGAATTCGCATCGGAGAGTAAAGCAGGGCCCAAAAGTGCGGAAGTGAAATGATAAAGGCACTAAACAACGCCAAAAGAAAAACCATTCCGAAAGTTTCAAAAGTAAAACCCAAGGAAATATCCAATGAGAGCTGATGAACCAGAGTGTTCGATGTCAATTTAAGCAGGGGAATAGACAGCAGGAAACTAAAGATCGATGCGAGCACACAAAGAATAAGAATATGGATTGCAAGATAAAACAGTGAGCTTTTTCGGCTCAATCCAAGGCTTTGCAAGATGGAGTAAGCCTTAAGCTGTTTGTTTAAAGATCCAAAAAAGATAAATCCCGCACCCAGTGCCGAGAGTAAAAAGCCGACCAAAGAAATAAGCCCGAGGTAATCCCCAAGGTATTTCAATGCACGAATGGAACCTTGAGCGGACTCTTTGGCAGTTCGCACACGGATGGAAGAATCGGGGATTTCTCTTAAAATATGCGTCTTAAGATCTTGTTGCTCCTTTAATAAAGGAGCCTTCACATAAACGGTTTCAGATATAGTTGAGCCAAATTGAATCAACCCTGTCGCGGAGAGGTGATCTTTCAATATATAGGCTTTAGGTGCAAGTGCAGAGAATCTAAGTGATTGCGAAGAATCCTCCTCCACTTTTCCAACTAGCTTGAATTGGGTTTCTCCAATTTGAACGAAATCTCCAATTTGCACATTCAATTGATCAAAGAGCTGTTGATCACCGTAGATTTCATATTCTGAAGAATTCGAAAATCGAATATCCTTATTGTTTTGATCTTTCAACTCTCCATAAAACGGATAGTCTTCTGGGACGGCCTTTAGGTAGGTCAGTTTCGATTGCTCGCCATGAACAGCCATTGTGAATAAAGAAAAAACGGAATGGTGTGGATAGCTTCCCAAAGCTTTGGAAATTAAGCTCTTTTCATTTGGATCAAAGATTCGACGAGCTGAAATATTGATATCTGAACTGGAAAGTTCTTGGGCGCGACCCGCCATATGATCTTCGACGGACGAGCGAACGGATAAGATCACGGTAAGACCAACTAGCCCGATGCTAAACGCCAATACAAAAGCTAGAGTTCCCCTAAGATCCACCCAAAGGGATTTGAGCATCAGTCTTGCGAACACAGTTTTCCATCTCGTAAGAATAGTTTTCGATCACAGCGCTCAGCAAGGGCTTGATCATGAGTCACGAGAATGGAAGTCGTTTTCGTGCTCTTGATCATATGAAAGAACAAATCCATGACTGTGGATGACGTGTTTTGATCCAGATTTCCAGATGGCTCATCGGCAAGTAAAAGCTTTGGCTTATGAATGAGAGCTCTGGCAAGAGCCACTCTTTGGCTCTCGCCACCACTCAGCTGGCTTGGGCGATGAGATTCGCGATCCTTCAATCCCACCTGAGTTAAAAGGGAAAGCGCTTGGGATTGAATAAGATCTGGTGATTCATTTCCATTGATCGCTAGCGGAAGCGAAACATTCTCAAGCGCTGTAAGATAGTGGACCAAATGGTACTGCTGAAAAACGATCCCAATATTTTTACCGCGAAAAGTGGTTCTTTCATTTTCATTCATATCGTTGATTCGATGCTCTCCAAGAAACAAATCCCCCTCATCCGGAGAGTCCAAAAGTGCGAGAATCGATAGTAAAGTTGATTTTCCAGTTCCTGAAGGTCCAAGAATGGCTAGGACTTCGCCCTCAGCGACCTCAAGATTCATGTCCTTAAGAACAGGTATGAAGTTTTTGTTTTGATAAAAGCCTTTTGAAATATTTTTGGCTCTAATCATTAAATATGATCCTTTAGAAATTCAAAGGTGGTCTCTGCCATGATCTTATGACCCTCTTCATTGGGATGAATGCCATCCGCCTGATTTAAATGTTTAAGTCCTGCGACATCCTTAAGAAGAAATGGAAGAAGGGGGATGTCCTGCTCCTTGGCCAGGTCTTGAAAGACCTTTTCGTATTTCCGACTGTAGCGTGCACCAAAATTAGGAGGAACCATAAGTCCGAACAGTATCACTTTGATGTTTTTTTCTTTAGCGGCCAGGATGGCTTTTTCAAGGTTTTGCTTCATGGACTCAGCCGGTAGACCCCTGAGCCCATCATTGGCGCCCAAAGCAAGGATGATCACATCCGGATTGGATTTAATCGCCCATTGAACGCGATCCGGGGCGCTTGCAGATGTGGAGCCGGAGATTCCTGAGTTGATAAACTGAATTGGCCGATCCTTAGACGCAAACTTCTCTTCCAGCAAAAAGGGATAGGCCTTTTCCTTTTGAACTCCATACCCTTCCGTGAGGGAGTCGCCAATAATAACCACTGTTTTTTCTGTTTTAACGGACTCAACAGGAGAGGTATTGCTATTGCTGGGTTCAGTTTGCTTTGTGCAGGAGAAAAATAGGAAACAGGACAAAAATACAATGGTGAACTTCAAAAAAGGGCTCCTTTGATCAGCCATCGATATACCAGAAAATATTTAATTCACCAAGCAGACAGCGCCGAAATTTGATGCTAGGTTGAGCAGATCGTATGAGGAACTCAAAGGCGAAAGTTAAAGTCAAAAAATTCGGTGGAACTTCAGTGGGGAGTATTCAACGAATTGAAGCCGTTGCTGATCGTTTGGCACGCGATATTGAACGGGGCGAAAGACCCATTGTGGTTGCATCCGCCATGTCTGGTGAAACCAATCGATTGGTTCAATTGGCATCCGAGGTGAATCCGAAATACCGTGGGCCTTCGTACGATATGCTTTTAGCTTCCGGCGAGCAGGTCTCCATTGCACTTTTGGCAATGGCGTTGGAAAAGCGTGGAATTCAAGCCCTTCCTCTTTTAGCTTTTCAACTCGGAATTGAAACGGACTCCATCTTTTCAAAAGCAAAAATTCAGAGTGTGGATTCAAAACGTCTTAAGGGTTTTGTTGATGAGGGAATCGTCCCTGTTGTGGCCGGCTTTCAAGGTGTTTTTCAAAACCGGATCACGACCTTGGGTCGGGGTGGATCGGATACAACGGCTGTGGCTTTGGCGGCCGCGCTCGATGAAGCGGAATGTGAGATCTTTACCGATGTTCCAGCTGTTTTTTCGGCGGATCCGCGATTGGTTCCAAATGCACGTGAATTGAAAAGTATAGGCGCCTCTGAAATGATGGAAATGGCTGCGCTTGGATCAAAGGTTCTGCATTTTCGCTGTGTGGAGTTGGCAGCAAAGTTTGGAGTTAAAATACATCTACGTTCGACGTTTGAAGAGCGTGAAGGGACTTGGATTCTTCCCGATGAAGGAGATCAAATGGAAGCACCTGTCGTGTCAGCAATCACCCACGAAGCCATGACTTCGATCATTAAAGTTTTTCCAACGCCTGTCGGCCCTAAATTTATGGCGGATCTTTTTGAGCTTCTCGCAGAAAAAGGAGTCGTCATTGATATTATCACACAGAGCTTTAACGAAGAGGGACAGCGTTTAGCATTCTCTGTTCACGGCGACGATGTTCCTGAAGCCGAAGAGATTCTAAAGTCCTTTCTTCCAAAATCGGCGCAAATCTCAATTATGAACAATATGGCAAAGCTTTCGGCAGTGGGTGTGGGAATGCGCACTCATTCCGGTGTTGCGGGTCGCTTTTTTAGAATATTAAGTCAAATCAATGCGGATATTCATCTGGTCACAACCTCAGATATAAAAATCAGTGCGGTGATTGAACAGAGTCATCTCAAAGAAGCTGCTCAGGCCCTTCATCGGGAATTCGGTCTTGATCGATGACCGAATTCGTCTATCAAAAAGGTGAATTGTATTTGAATTCGAGTGGCCAGTCTCATCGAATTCGCTCTTTTTGTGAAAATCGGGAAAATGCATTTTATCTTTATAATTTGGTGGACTTCAAAGAGCGCGCTGAGTTTTATAAATCCTGTTTTCGTAAGCAGGATGGAATTCACTTTGCAATCAAATCCAACTCTCATGCGAAGTATTTAAAGGCCGCCAGAGAGGCTGGCCTTGGAGTGGACTTGGTATCAGGGGGTGAACTAAAAAAAGCTCTCGATGCAGGATTCCCTCCCGAACGGATGATTTTCAGCGGTGTTGGAAAATCAAAACAAGATATCGAATTGGCACTTAAGAATCCAATTGGTCAGATCAATGTGGAAAGTCCCATGGAACTGATGCGAATTGGAAGTCTTGCAAAGTCATTGAATAAAACCGCTCGTGTGGCATTTCGCTACAACCCGAATGTGAGTGCCGATACTCATCCCTATATTCGAACTGGGTTTAAAGAAAATAAATTTGGGATGGATGAGAGCTTTCTTCCCGAGCTCACATCCATTTTAGATCAGTTCAAAGATCATTTGAAACTGGTCGGGATGACTTTGCATATTGGCTCTCAGCTTTTGAATGTGGATAGTCTTGTGGAAGCCGTGGAAAAGACGATTCCTGTTTACAAATATTTCGAAGAACTGGGTCATGGTTTAGAGACATTCGATATTGGTGGGGGACTTGGGATTGATTACGAAAATGACCCCAGCCAGCTTGAGTTTGATCGAGTGAAAGAGTTCGCAAAGAGGGCTATTCGGCTTCTTGAACCGCTGGGTTGTCGTATTCTTTGTGAGCCGGGGCGTTTTTTAGTGGCACGCAGTGGGATTTTATTGACCCAAGTCGAATATTTGAAACAAACACCTTATAAAAACTTTGTCATTGTGAATACAGGAATGCACCATCTGCTTCGCCCCTCGTTGTACAAAGCGTTCCATCGGATTTTGCCATTGGAAACGATCGAGAACGAAGAGCAAATCCTTTGCGACGTGGTGGGGCCAGTGTGTGAGTCCTCGGATGTTTTGGGCTATGATCGCAGGCTTCCGGTTTTAAAGCCTGGAGACTGGCTGGCTGTGCTGGATACGGGTGCATACGGCGCAGTGATGTCCAGTCATTACAATTCGTTTCCAAGCCCTGATGAAGTCTTTATCCCATAAACCGCATATAACCGGGATCCGACTAGAGCGATCTGGATGTGCCGATCACTAAAAGTGCTCCACCTTTGATTTTATCAATCACTTTTTGTGCCACGGCATTGTCTAAGGCCGGGCATCCCCAGCTTCGACCAGCATGAGGGGTTGATTCCTTCACATAATCCGCTCCGTGCACAACAATGGCGCGGCTATAAGCTCTAGAATTGGTATCGCTCAAACCTTCAAGTCGAAGAGATCTCCCATGACTCCCATAATAAGTGCCAAGTGTTTTATAATATCCTGCTGAAGTTTGTTTGGAGCCAGAGACATTGGAAAAGGAATCTAACCAGCCATCATTGTTTGGATCCGATCCCTGACCATGACTGGTTAAAAAGCGCTCATAGGTTCCAGTTTTTAAATCAAAAAGTGTGAACCGGCGAACATTGCTTTTCTTTCCCATATCGATGATGACCACGTACTGTTTATTTTCAAAGTTCTTAAAATTCTGATCGTAATAACTCTTAACTCGCTCGAACATGCTTTCGGTGATTCCCGAGTTCGCATCCCATCTTGGAAAAAAGAACGCCTGATCACTTCCCTTTGGAGGAAGGTCATCATCTGGCGGAAGTTCTTCTTCAGGCGGAGGAATCAATGGCTGATTCAGCTCTTGCTCGGTGGTGTCTTCCGAGGCCATCTCTTCCAATTGTGTATCGTATCCGGCACAGGCCGTAAGCGTAGTTAATAATGAAAAAATAAGGATGTTCTGAAATACTCTCATGATAGGCTTTTCGGCCTCACCAGAGGATTTCTTTTAAAATGAATCTGAAACTAGAATTAAATTGCGCTGAGTTTTGATTTCTTAAAAATAGTCAAAAACGCTTACACTTTGCTGTCTTCAGGTTTAAAAAATTCGATCTGAAAAACTGTGTTTTTACTCTTAGGACAGAGTGAAATGAGTGCTCCATTTGCCGCTAAACACTCTTGAACAATGTTTAAACCAAGACCTCGAGAGATCCCTTTGCTGGAAAATCCAGGTTTAAAAATCTGTAAAGCCGCCTCCTCCGAAATCTGTCCTGAATCAGAAATCCTTAAAGCAACTCGATTTTCATCTTCAAAAGCCTCGAAGCAAATCCAGATGTCTGGAGTCCCATTGAGAGCATCAAGGGAGTTTTGAATAAGATTGATAAGCACAATCATCATATCATCCCGGTTGGCTTTCACCCAGATGTCTTCAGGTATATCAAAATCGACCTTGCATTCTTGTTCTCGAAATTCTTTTTCAAAGAGTGCCGCTGTTGAAAAGCAAATTTCCTTTAAGTAAATGCGCTCGGATGTCTTTGGTGCATCATCTCGATCGTAAACTTCGAGGCGTTTAATCTGGCGGCCCAGGATTTCAGTTAAATTATTGAGCTTTTTTTGTTCGAGCTCAAAAAGAAGATTCCTGCGGATCGACTTAATATCATGGATAATTTGTTTAGAGAGTCGAACTTGAGCGAATGTCATAAGCGAATTCTTTAGTCGTGCACTCATTCGATCATTGTGCCGGATATACCTTTCGACGAGGGACATGTTGAATCTTATGACCTCAAAGAGGTATCCCAAAAAGGCCAAAGGAAAGAGATATTTTGGATCAAAAAGGGTTAATGAAATATCATGGATTTGAGAGGCAAATGTTGCGAAAAGCCCCATCCTTAAGAGAGTTTCCCGTTTTAAAAGTTCATTGTATTTTATAAGCAAGAGCGCGCTCACCAAAAAAAGACTGGCAATGGTCGGAAGAAAAACAAGAAACATTGTCGGCTTTGGACTTGCTCCAAGCGCCGGCATTTTCATAAACCAATTTCGAACTTCATAATTGGGTTTTGTTTCAAAGAACAGATCGATCCCAAGGCCGTAATGGAAAAAGAAATCCAGAACCATCCCAATCGGTAAAAGACAAAGCAGACTCAGCAAGTAAGGAAGCCATTTTGGACGAGCATGAATGAGCTGTGTGACCATCCCTGTGTAAATAATGAAGCTTGTAGGGCCTATAATGTAAATCGTCGTTATAAGAAGCCGACTCACTTCTGGCTCTGGGGCTCCAAAAGTATAGATAAATGAAATCAAAGAGTAGATAAGTAGGCTCAGACAGAGAAAGAAGTGGCGAGCCGCGAATCGTTCACGAAATCTTGAATAGTAAACCCCAGCCAAAAGGCCAGATAAAATAAAGTAGCCAGATGCCGCGGAGTACAAGAATCGACAGGCATGCACCCAGAAACTAGTTGTCTCTAGCATATTTATTTAATATTCGCTTAAGATAAGTTCGACAATGAAAAGGTGTAATTATGAACATATTGCTCATCGATGACGATCCAACTTTCTGCAACCAGTTCACATTCAATATGTCCGCATTCTGCAACGTACGCTCAATTTGCCAGGTTTTGGGCTCGATGGAAGAGGATTTTAGAAATGAAATCCAAAGCGCAGATGCATTGCTCGTCGACCTAAAAATGCCGCAAATGGACGGGATTTCCCTAGTCCGAAGGCTGAAAGAGCGGGGGTTGTCGCTCCCTCCGACCCTCATTCTGACCGAAAATGACAACACTGAATTTCGCCTATTGGCGTTTCGTGAGGGGGTGGATGATTTCATCAACAAAAACGCCAGTGGAGAAGAGGTCTATTTACGAATCAAAAAAGCCTTGCAGCACTCCAAAGCCCAGGATCTTGTCTTTAACAATCTGCGCTTGAGTCACTTGAATATGTCCTGTCAGGTCGATGATCTGAACGTGGAGCTGACGCGCATTGAATTTCAGATTTTAAAGCTCGTTTTAAGCTCCCCAGAGAATAAAATTATAAAGAAGGACCTGGTCGCGGAAATCTGGAAGAACAAAAAGGTCAGCGCCCATACCCTCAATACCCACGTTTATAACCTCAATTTGAAGTTAAAAAACTGGGGCTACTCGATTTCAGTTGGAAGCAATGGAGTGGTTCATTTAAGTCCTAGACGACCAGACGAAGGGGTGTCCTAATAGGGACATGACGTCACAAGAAAAAGATAAAAACTACTGGAGTGTTTTAGACTCCGTTATTCGTCTTGAAGTCTCAAAGGGCCATTTGCTGTGGAAAATCACGGAACTCTCGCGAATCAGCGGTGTCGGGCGTCCTCTCATTTATTATTATTTTGGAAAATCCAAGGAAGAAATTGTTCAGACGGCAATGAAGATCATTGGTGATGAGTTTTATGGTCTGAGTGACGAGCGAATCGAGCTCTGGAAGGCAGGGAGGGTGGCGGAGTCCATCCTTTTAACTCGCGAACTTATGCAAAATGCCCCCTATGTTTCTGTTTTTTTCTTTCACTGGCGCCACCGGGCGGGTGAGATTTCGCAGTATTTTAAAGAGTTGGAAGCGCGTTATAAAGCCAAGCTCGCGGCACTTCGACCCGAAAAATCACCCATTGAAATCGAGGCTATCTTTGCGATTTTCTTTGGTTTGATCCTGTTTCCAGACGTTCAGGAAAAAACAATTCGGGCCATTGTCGATCGCCTGGAAATCTAATCCGGATGCGGCTTTGACAGCTTTCTAGGATTTCTGTCAACGCTTTCACGAGCGTTTTTCTTTGATCTCCCCTATACCTGAATCCGCCCACAGGAAATCAATCCTTGGCATTCTCAAAGGAGATCGAAATGAAAAACCTAAATATGATTCTTGCTACAGCTGCTATTCTTTTTCTTAGTCCAATGTCTTTTGCGCGAACGGAAGCGCCTCAAATCACGGCCCCAGTATGGGATTGCGCTCTATCTTTCAATGTTAAAGGCGGTGGACTAAAGCTATTTGTTGGTCACTTTCAAATGGAAGGCCAAGGACAGATTTCTTGTATGGATCTTTGGGGTAACACAGAACAAATTCCTGTGTATGTCACTTTGGGCGGAAAGCCAGTTTCACTCAGTGCTGGAATTGGAAAAATGCAAATGGTTGGGTTGGCGACAGGGATTGGTGTTGCTGGACAACCGAATGATCTTTTGGGGAACTATGTTGTCGCCGGGGTGAGAGGATCTCTTCTTGTTGGTGGCGGTCTTGATCTTGCGCTTCATGCCACTCACCGAGCGTTGACTCTAAATACTTCTCTTCAGCTGGTTTCAGGACTGGGAGTGAATGTCGGAGTGGATTACTTAACAATTGAACGACTTTAATCGCAGATCGCATTTGGGGATGTGAGGGGATAAAGGCTTTAAAGGCCTTTGAAAGCTCCTGGTGGAAACCAGGAGCTTTGTTTTTTTAAGAATCCAAATTCATATTGAATCTGGCATCGAAGCCATCACGCTCATTGTAGCGATCTTTTGCGTAGCCGAGCTGTTTTCGAAGCGGTGCAAACCAGCTGTTTTCTTCCATCCAGCGCTGACTTGCGGACCCGGTTTTTCTTCGTTTGGAATTTCCTTTGGGAAGAAATCGATTGATCAATGAGGAAATATCAATAAAGAGTTCGCCAAAAGCATAATGAGCAAAAACAGCAAGCTTAGCCAAAGGCGAGATCACCACTTCCGATTCACCCTCGCGAATGGCTTCCAAGATGCGTTCTGCCACTCCATCCGGTGAAACTGCAATTCCTGGCATGAGTCCAAGTAATGAAAACCAAGCATATTCTTTTTCATGACTTCCTTTGAACACGGCTTGAGTCACAGAGCCTGTGCGCATGAGTCCGGGATAGATGGTTGTGACTCGCACATTGCTTTTTCGGAGTTCCGTTTGAAGAGCCTGAGAAAAGCCGCTGAGTGCGAACTTACTAGCACAGTACGGGGTCATATGAGGCACTGCGATCTTTCCACCAATCGAGCTGATATTTACAATGCGCCCGTCATTTTGGTTCTTAAAAATAGGAAGAAGTGCTCGGGTCGTTCGAATGGCCGCATAAAGGTGTATATTCATTTGTGATTCGAAATCTTCATCGCCCATGGTTTCAAAAGGTCCAACGACCATGGAGCCAGCGTTGTTGATAAATATATTGATTCCTCGAAACCGGCTCTGAACAACGGAAAGTGCCTCTTGCAGCTCTTCAGAGTTGATCACATTGCAGGGTATGGTTAGAATATCACTTTCAGCTTTGGTGCCGAATTCGGAAAGCAAAAGATGTTTGGCGCGCTCAAGCTCCTCTTCATCACGAGCAAGAAGAGCGACCTTTGACCCAGCCTTAAGGAATGCTCGAGCGAGTGCAAGGCCGAGCCCTCTTGAGCCCCCGCTGATCACTGCCACTCGGCCCACAAGTCCGTAGCGACTTGGCGCAAGCCCTAAAAGAGGTAAAATCGGGGCCGCTGCCCAAAGGGCTGATTTGAATTTTCCGCGTAAGATAAAAGATGCGGAAGTGATTCCCGCAACCGTTGCAAGAATTTTTGCTGATCTTCGATTCACAGCACTCCTCCTTATAAAAAGGTATGAAAAAGCGATCTTCTCGCGAAATCTAAGAGCAGATGTGAATCAATCAAAAAAAAGAAGCGAAAATTCTTTCACAATAGATATTCAGATCACATGGAATTCGAGATTTTTTGCTTCCTGGCAGAGCTCTTCTAGATCACTCTCACCAGCAAGCCAGGGCTCATAATTCTTTTCGTGAATGGTGAGTGGCATGCGTGAGTGAATGGGTTCAATAGCGGGAGCTGGCTCTGTGGTCAGCATGGTGAATGTCCACAAGGGGCCCCCATCGAACTGAGAAGACAGATTCCAAAGCCCAGCTATCCCAAATAATGGTTCATCAGGCCTGGTGATTGTTATTTTTCGTTTTCCCTCCGCCCGATCGGCCCACTCGATAAATGAATTGACGGGAATAATGCATCGCTGACCATTTTCGAAAGGTGGAGCAAATAAGCGACTTGTTTCAACAGATTCGGATCTGGCATTGAAGGTGGCATACTTTTTAGAAACCGCGCGATCTTTCGCGCTCTCAGGAAGAAGACCCCACTCCATAACTTTTAAAATCGGTGATCCTTTTTCTGGATAAACCACGACACCGTTATACTTTGGAAACATATGCTGTTTGAATTCAGGAGGGGAGTTGAAATCCTTTGCATTGAATCGCTTTGAAATTTCATGAGTAGAAGATGTTTGATTATATTGTGCACACATTCTAAAGCCTCAATCGATCAGAAGGGGTTGTTTTAAATCCAAACACAGTTTCAAACTGATTGAGAACATAATTATCATCTTTTTGAGTGTTTGAGGCGATGCAGTCCTTCGGAACCACCACCTTGTACTCGCGCATATGAGCATCGTGAGCCGTGAATAGAACACAGATATTTCCTGCAATGCCAGTAAGAATCAGTTCTTTGACATTGAGACTTTCAAGAAGAACATTCAGCGTGGTCCCATAAAATCCAGAGTGCTTGGGCTTTAGAACAAAGTAATCCCTTTCATCAGGCTTAAGCTGCTCGGCAATCTCACGTCCAAGTGCTTTCTCATTGACACATCTTTCATAGAGCTCATGCCAGTTGGAGCGCCACTTGCCGAAGTTGTCATTGAGATAAATGACAGGGATGTTCTTATTATGGCACCTCTCTTTGAGTCTTAAAATTTTACCTGCTGCTTTTTTTGCCCGAGGCAGAAGCTGTTTCGCCTCGGGGAAGTCAAAGGTGTTGAGCATATCCAAAATAAGCAATGCCGATTTATTCTTACTCATACTTATTTTTTACGTGTGGCTTTTTTCTTTCCGCTCTTCTTGCCGCCTTTCTTTCCTCCCTTTTTCCCGCCTTTACGGCTAGAGACTTTGGTCTTCTTTTTACCTCGTCCACTTCCGGATTTCTTTCCGCCACCCTCTTCTTTATTTACAGTCGCATAAGCAATGGCTTTTGCTTTTTTACTTGAACGTCCACTTTTTTTCGCACTGTCTTCAATGTGTTTGGCTTTGCGTTTCTGTTTGCTTGTGTATTTTTTCTTGGATCCTTGAGCCATTGTATCTCCTTTTTCCAGGTTAATGATTTCTAAATCCCCATTTGTTTGAGCTCTCAGCTCATCAGCCACAAAGTGACGATGGCAGTCGCTATGGTCTGCTTCGTAGCAAAGCAAAGCTGAGTTATCTTTTAATAAATGACGAATTTCTGTTAAATCTTTTCCGGTATTTGGAAGAATCTGCTCGACGTAATCGTTAAACATTTTCTCTCGAGTGATAAAATGCTTTTTCTCCAATTGTCTCCAGGCCCTCGGCACACCTAAGCTTGGAAAGTGAATGTATTCAATTTTCTTTTCATTTAATGCTTCAGCAAGTTTGTTTTTGGAGAATCCTTTTTTACGACTGATGGGATTTTTCCTAATATCGATAATTCGTTTAATTTTATTTTTCGCCAAAAAAGGCACGAAATCATCGATGTCGAAACCTTCATATCCGACAGTATAGATCTTCATTTGCGGGATTTTTCCACCTAGATGCCGTGGTGGCCACATGGAAAATGGAATTACCTTAGTTAACTAGGCAGTTTTTCGAAGCCATCGCGAACTGCCGCCAGGTAACTTTCACCAAAAATATTAAAGTGATTCAGATAGTGATAAAGATTGTAAATCGTGAAGCGAAGATCAGATCCGGCTGGAAGTGGAGCCAATGAGAAATAAGTTTCATAAAATACGACGTCAAACCCGCCAAACATTTTAGTCATAGCCAAATCACACTCACGATCCCCGTAGTAAATGGCTGGATCAATCAACCAAGGTCCTCGAGAATCAAACATCACATTTCCAGACCAAAGATCACCATGTAAAAGGCTCGGGTTGGGCGAGTGAGAATTTAAAAACTCAATAAGACTCGGTTTTTTCTTCTGCAGCTGATTCATCAGATCCGCTTTAAGCTCCGAATTCGAAATCAGTTGCACTTGAAAGAAAAGGCGATTGTGAAAGAAGAACTCTCCCCAGTTGTCATTTCGCGTATTCAATTGAGGTTTAAGCCCAATGAAGCCGTCATAATCAAAGCCGAAGCGATTGCTGGTGATCTGGTGAAGCTTTACTAAGCCAAGTGCCAAAGCTTCCCAATCCTGTGGAGTCGGTGAAGTGGGCTCGATCTTTTCAAGTTTAAGATGGGTGTTTTCATCATTGAAGTACTGAGGAGTATTCAATCCATGGCGCTTTTTATAACGGCGAAGAAGCTCTAGGCCGCGCCGTTCGCACTCGATCATACGGCTTCCTGGAATAGGATTATTCTTAATGAAATAGGGATTCGTCATTCCAGCTCCTAAAACCGAAATCCAAGGCCTAAGCGGCCAGAAAATGCAGACTCTCCTTTATAAGAATTGTCGTCTGAAAACTTTCGGTAACCAAGTTCACCGTAAAAGCCCCATGGCTTCGTGTCCTCACCAAAGCTTGTATACCCTATATGGACACCCCAAAAGTTCTGTTTGTATTTTCGCTCTAAGGGATCCCCGTCATAATTCGTAAATCCACCAGCGTTATAGGTCCTTAGTGTGGTTTCGATTTCTCCACTCAGCTGGCCGTATTCAGGGGTAAGATAGAGTTTTTGTGTGAGATAAATGGGAAGCTGCGCACTCCATTCAGATGCATTCATTTTTGAGATAATATCTTTTGAGCTATTTGGTGGTCCTTGATCCGAGCGGCGATCATCTTCGGACTCTTCGTAATTATGAAGAGCCAAAAGCACTTTCAAGCCAAACCAGCCTAAAAACTTTCTTTCAAGTGAAAGATGAAAGGACATGAGCGATGGACCCTCATCTTTAATGGGCGCACTTGAATAGCCCAAACCCAGTGAAACAACCCATGGCGAATTTGTGAGCCTTTCAATTTTGTTTTTCTCATCCGCTTGACGTTTTAATTCGACCTCAGGAATTGAAACCAATTGGATCGTCGGTAAAACGCGACGTTCACCGCCGCGAAGCTGAAGGTCTTCTTCATGATCTAAATGTCCTGGCAAAGAAATCTTAAGTCGCCCAGATCTAGCTTCGATAAATCCAGTTGGAGTTTTACCAATATGGACTTTGTCGATGAAAACGTCGGCTCCTTGAGGAGCAGAATTTATAGATAGATAAGATGGTTTAAATAAAAGATTGGGAATATTTAAATGATGTGGAGTAGATCCTTTTCCGACCTCGATTGTGATTGAATAGGTTTGAGTTTCAGGATGTTCAATAATAAGAGTTTGTCGTTCTCCAGCAGGAACTTCTGTTTCGACGGGAGAAAGTCCAATGTATTTACCCCCTAAAGACACACTGGCCTGAGGAGGAGTTGTTTTAATTACGATCTTTCTCATGGAACGAGTCATGATTTTATTCAATTGAGTTGATTTTCCAGGTTCAATGATGACCTCTTCTTCAAAGTGATGAAAATGGGGGTTATCTACAAAAACCGTATGAGGTCCGGCAGCAAGGCGCACGCGAATAGGGGTGAGGCCAAACGATTGACCATCAATCGTGACAGAGGATTCCGGCGGTGAGGTTATAAGCTCCAAATACCCGCCATTGTTGGCGCCAGGAGCGCTCACTTCAGAGAAGTGGGGAGTTAAGTCTGGTGCTCCGAGCCTTTCGAGCCGACTGAGCTCTTTTGCGATTTCATTTTTTGGATATTTAAAAAGAAGCCAAATGTGTTTCTGTTGGCTATCTTCAGCAATGAACTGATCCACCTTTTGAAACCCGCGAACAATAACACGCTTTGAGAGCTCACTGACGCGCTCAACGGAAGTGGCTGAGTTTAAACTTTGATAGGATTGACGATCAATCCCAGTTAAAACTCCAAACTGCTCAGCAATGGCTGTGTCTCTAGCATCCAAGGTGGCCTGTTGAAAAAGCTGTTGTTCTGAGTCCGATGCCTTTCCAGAGGCTCGTCCAACATAGTAGCGGTTTTCCTGATCCTCAACCGGTGGCTTATCAACAAAAGCTGGACGAGCCCATAGCGGGCTCATCCCAAAAAAGAGCAGGGAGAGAAAAAACAATCTCAGATAATTCATCAAATGAATTACTCGTTAGCTGTTTCAGGAGCACTTGCAGTGAAACGATCCCAATGTTTGTTCACCTTATCCGCAAAGTCTTTGCTCAACCCTTTTTTACCCTGGTTCTTTCGGGCGGCGTTGATCATTGCTTTTCTGAATTCAGATTCAGGCATTGAAACAGAAGAAAAAACGCGAACGCGGGTGACTCGCTCACCATTATCTAAAGCGGTGTGCACTTTTTCCCAGTATCGTTTATGGGGTCGAATCGAAGAGGTCATAAGTTTCGAAGCTTCGGCTCCAATAAATCGCGCTTGGTTCGCACCGATTTCGGTTCCCTCTTCTGCATTTTGAAAAATGAACTCGAGTTTCTGTTCAATCGCTGTTGCAATTCCAGCCTTAGCGGAATTCTCAGCGATACGATAAGCAGAATCAATTCTTTGATCCCCTGTGATCGTTGTCGAAGCCAAGGAAATGACATGACCGTTTTCAATTCGGAATGGTTCAGATTCTTTGAGCCAGCTTGGGCGGCTAGAGAGATCATCAATTCGTGAAATCACATGATCTTGTTCATGCTTTGGTGATTTTGGTGATGTGCTGCACGCAGAAATCATCCCCACTCCTACAAGAGTGAGCACAAGATGCTTGGTCGTTATCATTTTGTCTCCTTTGACGTTCCGTTAAATAAAAAAGGAACCTGGATCGGTTCCTTTCAAAATAAATTCTCTATGGTTTCGAAAAACTTTGCACTGAGAACTCGTTTTTTCGCCTCGAATGGAGACGGACGTAGAGACTTAAGTTTTATTATGCTTAATAGAAAGGCGTATTAAAATGATAAGCTAATATTTCCTTAATCGCGGCTGTAACCAGAGCGAAGAATCTTTCCATCTTGATCAAGAATGAAATACTCAAGATGCTTTTTTTCGCGGCCCCACTCACCAGCCCACGCGCTGTAAATGGCGAGATAAGCTCTTTCGTTTTCTTTCTCAACGATCGCGCTTCGAATGATAGAGGCGCCATGACTGTAACCAAGATGTGTTTGGCGCTGATAAGATGCGATATGCAAGGAATCAACAATCAATGGAACTTCAACGGTTTCATGAGTAACAGCATAAAGTGCTCTTTGAATTTCGACAGGCCAATCTTTAAGTGGAAGAGTTTTTACGGAGTCGAATTTTTCCTCCACTTTGTAATGAGAGCGTTTTTCAAGGATGTAGGATTCACACTCATTGAGTTCGGAAAAAAGTTCGGACTGGCTGTCTGCAAAAAGGGGAGTGGAAAGCCCCATAAGGATGAAAGCGAAAGCGGTAAATACTTGTTTTAACATGAACATTAAGGCCTCCAGGTCATTGGCTAAACACTCTATCTATGCGCCGTTCCTTAAGAAATCAAAGGCATAAATTTCAAAAAGGAGATGGACTCGAGGGGGCAGAAATGCTAACTCATTGAATTCACTGTATTCCCAGGAGAGGTGGCCGAGTGGCTTAAGGCGCACGCTTGGAAAGCGTGTGTACTAGCAATAGTACCGTGGGTTCGAATCCCACCCTCTCCGCCATTCTTCG